>DAONCJ010000201.1:0-6664 GCA_035401985.1 Burkholderiaceae bacterium
CGACCGGCAGCTTGGGGCGGTTGTGCATGCCGAACAGCGTCTGGCAGGGAAAGCGCTTGAACAGGCCGTCGGCCAGCATCGCGAGCGCTCCGCCCAGGCCTTCCTCGGCCGGCTGGAAGATGAAGTTGACGGTTCCGTCGAAGCGCCGGGTCGCGGCCAGGTAGCGGGCGGCGCCCAGCAGCATCGCGGTGTGGCCGTCGTGCCCGCAGGCGTGCATCCGTCCGGCATGGGTCGACCGGTGGGCGAAGTCGTTGGCCTCTTCCACGGGCAGCGCGTCCATGTCGGCACGCAGGCCGACGCTGCGGGGGGAGCTGCCGTTGCGCAGCACCCCGACCACGCCGGTGCGCCCCACGGTGCGATGCACCTCGATGCCGAAGCTCTCGAGCTGGCGCGCCACCAGGTCGGCGGTGCGCTGCTCCTCGAAGCCCAGTTCAGGGTGGGCGTGAATGTCGCGACGCCAGGCCGTCATCTGGCCGTGGCCTTCCTGGATCAGCGGAATGATTTTCATCGGAGGGCTCCGTGTGTCTGTGGATGGCAGATCTTCATCGGGCGTCGGCTCAGCGGGGCGTCGTGCCGCACCAGTGGGCGATGAACAGGGCGATGGTCTGTGTGACGCGGCGAACCGACTCGATCTCGACCCGTTCATCGAAGGCGTGGATGCGCTCGGCGGTCGGCCCATAGACCAGCGTCGGGATGCCGGCGTACAGGCCGTAGAAGCGGGCATCGGTGGTGCCGGTGCTGGCCGTGGTCCCGAGCGGCTGACCGGTGACCAGGCCGTGACAGCGGGCCAGCACGGCTTGCGCTTCGGTGCCTGCCGGCAGCTCCCAGCCTTCGGCCATGAAGCCGTGATAGACCACCTGCGGCGGGTTGGCGCTGAGGAAGGGATCGGCCGCGGCGGCCGAAGCGACACAGGCCTCGACCTGCGCTCTTACCTGCTCGATCGACTGCCCGGGGAACAGGCTGATGCGCATGTCGAAGGTGCTCCAGGCGGGCACCGACGAAGTCCAGTCGCCGCCTTCGATGCGGCTGACGACGAAGTTGATCGGGTGCGCATGTCCGGAGAACGCCGGATGGCCGCGTTCGTTCCATTCGTGTTCGAGGCGGTGCAGGGCCTGCATGATCGGATAGCAGGCTTCGATCGCGTTGGCGCCGCTGCCGGCAGCCGCCACGTGCGCCGGACGGCCGCGCACCTTGACCTGAAACCAGATCACGCCGACCTGCGCGAGCATCAGCTCTTCGCCCATGGGCTCGGGAATGATGGCGGCATCGCCGCGATAACCGCGCTCCAGGCAGGCGAGGGCGCCGTTGCCGGTGCACTCTTCCTCGATCACCGATTGCAGGTAGACGTCGCCTGCCGGCGCCAGGCCGCAGCGGGCCAGCGCGTCCATCGCGAACAGGTTGGCGGCCAGGCCGGCCTTCATGTCGCCGGCGCCGCGTCCGTGCATCCAGCCGTTGCGCAGCACCGGCACGAAGGGCGGGGTGGCCCACATGTCCAGCGGCCCGGTCGGCACGACGTCGATGTGGCCGTTGAGGATCAGCGAGCGTCCGGCAGGGCTGCCTTCGGGGCTGCGGGCGCGGTGCGTGCCAACGACATTCCAGGCGTTGTCGTACGACACAGCCACCGGCGAGAAGCCCGGCAGGTGGCGGATCTTTTCGACCTCGACCTTCCAGCGGTCGACGCTCAGGCCGCGGTCGGCGTAGGCGCGCGCCATGAAGTCCTGGGCGGTCGCTTCCTCGCCGCGCAGCGACGGGATGCGCGTGAGGTCGGCAAGAAAGCGGATCTGTTCGTCAAAACCGGCGTCGACGGCGTCAAGCAGGCGTTGGGTCAGGCGGTCGTCGGTCATGGCGTCAGGTTGGCCGGCGGGCGAGCCGGCTCGGTTGTGAAATAACGTGAATCAGGTTCGGCGCCATCGTAAAGCATCCCGCGCGAGCGCACCGGATCAGGCGCCGGAGGGCGATGTCAGCAGCGCGGCGTAGCGGGCCAGGTCGATGTTGCCGCCGCTGACGATCACGCCCACACGCCGGCCTTCGAGGCGGCAGACGCCTTCGAGCAGCGCCGCCGCGGCCAGGCACCCGGTCGGTTCGACCACCAGCTTCATGCGCTCGGCAAAGAACTTCATCGTTGCGACGAGCTGCGGATCAGTGACGGTGACGACCTCATCGACACATTCGCGCATCACCGCGAAGGTCAGCTCTCCGCAGTGCAGTGTCTGGGCGCCGTCGGCGATGGTCTCGGGCAGCGGGATGTCGACGATGCGCCCGAGGGCCATCGACTGCTGGACATCGTTGCCGGCTTGCGGCTCGACCCCGATCACGCGACAGGCGGGGGTCATGTGCCGCGCAGCGACCGCGCAGCCGGAAATAAGCCCGCCACCGCCCACGCACACCAGCAGCGCATCGAGCGGCCCTTCGCCCATCGCCGCCACGTCTTCGATCAGTTCGAGCGCCGCGGTGCCCTGACCGGCCATCACATGGGCATGGTCGTAGGGAGGGATGAGCGTCATGCCCCGCTCGCGCGCCAGTCGGGCCCCGATCGCTTCACGGTCCTCGAGACGACGGTCGTACAGGACGACTTCGGCGCCATAGCCGCGGGTCGCCGCGATCTTGATCGCCGGTGCGTCGCTCGGCATCACGATGGTCGCGGGCATCCCGAGCAGACGGGCCGACAGCGCCACCGCCTGGGCATGGTTGCCCGACGAGAAGGCCACGGCGCCGGCGCGGCGCTGCGTCTCGTTGAACTGGGACAGCGCGTTGTAGGCGCCGCGGAACTTGAAGGCCCCGATGCGCTGCAGGTTCTCGCATTTGAAGAAGACCGAGGCGCCGGTTCGCGAGTCGGCCGTGCGCGAGCGCAGGGTGGGGGTGCGGTGTGCGACCGGGGCCAGCCGGCGGGCGGCGGCCGCGATGTCGTCAAATGTGATGGGCAGCGTCATGGATGGGAGTGTCATCCCGGACGGGCCCCTCATGCAAACGGTCGGCGATCGACCGAAACGTTCAGACCGGCAGTGACCCCGCCCAGATCCAGCAGACCAGTGCACAGGCCGAGACGCAGACCGCGCCGCGCCGGAACCACCATGACACGGGGTTGCCCGCGGGCAGATGCGCGGCCAGCAGCAGCGGCAGCCACATGGCCAGCGTCAGCAGCATCGTGACCGTGAGTGCCGGATCACCCGACTGCAGTCCTCCGGCGGTCGCAGTGGCCGTGGCGACCGCGCAGACTGCGCCGGCATGCGCCGCCCCGCCCGCGCCCTGGCAGTGGCGGCTGTGTATCCAGGACAGCCCCAGCAGCGCCGCAAGGAAGGCCGTGGCCATGGCCTGCGCGGCGGCATCGGCGGGCATGCGAGCGGGAACCAGGGCCGGACCCCAGGCCGCCAGGCCCAGCAGGGCCACGAGGCAGGGGGCGAGGGCGGCATGCCAGCGCGGCCGCAGACGCCGGCCGGACAGGCTGTCCTGCGTCTGGCTGATCGCCAGGGCGGCCCCTACGCTGGCCAGTGGCAGGATCGCCCCCGAGCCGCCGTCCAGGGCCACCGCGCCGGCGCAGACCAGCAGCAGCAGGCCTTCGAGCGCCGACTTTGTCGCCACCGAAGAGACGATGGTGATCGACAGCGCAAGCGCCACGACGCCGTGCCAGGAGCCACCGGGCAGCGGCGGCAGCTCGCCGTGGCGCAGCTGAACCCAGGTGAGCAGGGCGATCGCCAGCCACCACGTCAGCAGCGCCCGGGGCGCGGGCAGGCTGCGCCCGTGGACGAGCGCCGCGCCAAGCGGTGGCCGCGCCAGCAGCGGGAAAGTCAGGGGAGAGGTGAGCATCGTTCTGAAATGGCAATCCACAAGGGTCGGCACGATACCGCATTGCGAAAGCCAAGTGCGCGAGACGCAATCATCCAACGCGTCCGAGGCCTCGGCAATCCTCCGTAAAGCGGAGGCCTCGGGCTGCCTTGTGTATTGTCGAGGCCATGAATGCCCTCGTGTCCGCCGTCCGCGCACCCCTGTCACCGGCGGTGATCTTCGGCGGCCTGCAGCTGGTGCTCGGTCTGAGCTGGGCGGTGTATGCGCTGTTCCTGCCGCAGCTGGTCGTCGCGGCGGGCCTGCCGCGCGCCATCGTGCCGTGGGTGCTGGTCCTCGATCAGCTCGTCTTCGCCCTGAGCGATCCATGGGCCGGAGCCGCCAGCGATCGGGCGGCCGCCCAGGCCCGCCGGATCGGCGCTCCGGTCGCCTGGCTTTCCGGAGGCGCCGGACTCGCATTTCTGCTGCTGCCCTTCACGGCGCACACCGGCTCGAGCGCCTTCATGGGCGTGCTGCTGCTCGTGTGGGCGGTTTCCACGGCGGCCCTGCGGGCGCCGCTGGCGGCGCTGCTCGGGCGTCACCTGCCCGGGTCGGACGCCCCCAATGCAGCGCTGATCACCGCCGGGCTGGCGCTGTCCGGTGTGGCAGGCGGATTGCTGATTCCGGTGCTCCGCGATGCTTCGCCGTACCTGGCGTTTGCATGCGCAGGCGCGGGCACGGCACTGGTGGCATGGCTGGCGGTGCCGGCCGAACGCCGGTTGCTGGCTGCCACGGGCGCGGCTGCGAGGACGTCGCCGGCAGCGGCTGCGGATGCCGCCGGTTCGGATACCGGTTCATCAGCCAACCAGGACCCTGGCGCCGGGCTGGTCGGCGTCCGTGTCGGGCCGTCAGGGTCTGGGGCTGTTGCCTTGTTCGGCGCCGCGGCGCTGCTGGCCGCGGGCTTGCAGTTGCATGCCTTCATCGCCGGACCGGCCGGCCTGGCGGCGTCCGGTGTTCCCGCCGGGGCGACTGTGTTCTGGATCGGCTCGGCGCTGGCCTGCGGCCTGTTCACGGCCCTGCGCCGGCACGCTGACATGCGCCGGCTGGGCGTTTTTGCGGTCGTCCTCGGCGTGCTCGCGTTGGGAGGTTTCGGAGCGCTGGACTCCCCCGCGCCGAAGGCAGTCGCCCATCTGCTGGCGGGGGGAGCCTGGGGGCTCGGAATGGCCGCCGTGATCTCCCGCGTGTTCGCCTTCGGGCGGGCCGGCGCAAGGGTGGGACTGGCGGCAGGCTGTCTGTTCGCGCTCCTGGCGGTGGCCACCCTGATCCGGATTGCGCTGGTCGCCCTGGGGCTATGGTCGGCGATCGGACCCGGCGCAGCGCTGTGGGCGGCTGCCGTCTGCTGGACGCTGGCAGCGGTGCTGCTCGCCCTTCCTTCGCCACAAGAGCGGGCGTCCTAGACGGCCCGGGAATGCATCCACTGCCGGCTGGCGCGCCGGTTCAGCTGCCAGGTGCGCCGGCACTCAGCCACTGTTCGAAGGCCCTGACTTCCGGTCTTGCGGCCGATGAGGGGGCGACAATCACGAAGAACGCCCGCGAGGAGGCGAGTTCGGCCTTCAGAGGCATCACGAGCTTCCCTTCGGCCAGCAGGCCGTCGATCAGGGGGCGACGACCCATGGCGATGCCCTGCCCGTGCACCGCAGCGCCAATCACATCGTCGTAGTTGCTGAAGGTCAGCACGGCGGCCGGCTGAAGCTCGGGGACCCCCATCGCGACAAGCCAGGGCTGCCAGTCCTGCAGCGGACCGCCGCCCTGGTGCTCGTCGAGGCGGATCAGCGTGTGGCGCGCCAGATCGCCCGGTTCGCGAAGCGGCCGGCCGGGCAGATTCGCGCACGCGGGACTGCAGACCGGCATCACTTCCTCATCCAGCAGCTTCACCCCGGGCGAAGTGCGCGCGTCCCCATAGCGGATGGCAATATCGATGCCCTCGGCTTCCAGATCCCGGCGGGCAAAGACCGCATCGAGCCGCACGTCTACCCCCGGATGGCCCCGGGTGAACCCGGCAAGCCGGGGAATCAGCCACAGCGAGGCGAGACCGGGCGTCGTTGTCACCACGATCTGGCGGCGCCCCGTCTGCGAGCGGACGCGCGCGACTCCTTCACGGATCTTCTGCAGCCCCTGCTGGCACGCGACATGGAGCCGTTCGCCCGCCTCCGTCAGGGTCAGGCTGCGGTGCCCGCGCACGAACAGCGTGACGCCCAGGTCCTCCTCGAGCGCGCGGATCTGCCGGCTGACGGCCGACTGCGTGACAAAGCGCTCTTCGGCAGCCAGCGTGAAACTCAGAAGGCGTGCGGCGACTTCAAAGGTGGCGAGGCTCTCCAGCGGGGGCAGGCGGTTGTTGTTTGGCATGAGTCAGAAGCATGCCAGACCTTCGCAATGATCGTTTGAGCAGGCCTGCACTCGTAGCGAGAATGTCTCTCATACCCTCCATGCCTTGCAGTCGGGATTCTCCTGGCGCATGCAAGAAGGAATGAAAGGATCTGCCATGAAACTCGATCTCTCCTATTGCCCCGATGTGTCCATGGCGCGCGGCTCGATCAGCCGCCTCGACCATGCGGCCGACACGCGATTGCGCTGCCTGGCCGGCAGCGTCTGGATCACGGTGGACGGGGCTTACGAAGACGTGGTGCTCGAACCGGGGCAGAGCTGGGTCGTGCCCGGGCCGCAGCGGGTGATTGCCCAGGCGATGGAACGCAGCACTTTGCGCTTCGAGTCGCCCGCTGACTGCGGGCCCGCATCGTCTGCGCATCCGGTACGTTCCGCCGCCCAGCGTCCGGCTGCCGCGTGGGCCAGACAACAGCCGGAGTGGGCCTGACAGTTGCCCAGGCCCTTGCCGGGCCTGCAAGGC
>DAONCJ010000202.1:0-6650 GCA_035401985.1 Burkholderiaceae bacterium
TGCGCCAGCACGCGGGCAGCGTTGTTCGGGTCGGCCTGCGCGGCGAACCGCCCGCCGGTCTGCCGCGCGCCGAACTGCTGCTGGCCATCACGGCCGACGGAACCTTCGAGGCCGCGCCTGCCGGAGCCGAGCCGCGCGCGACGCTGCTGCTCGAACCCTCTGCCGATCTGCTCGCTTCGTTGACGCGCGACGGTGTGGAGGGGGTTTCCCGCCACCTGCGGATCGAAGGCGACGTGATGCTGGCCGCCACGCTTGGCGAACTGGCGCGCCATCTGCGCTGGGATGCCGAAGAGGACCTCAGCCGGCTGGTCGGAGACGTCGCGGCGCGGCGCGCCGTCGGCCTGCTGCAGGGGGCATTCGGTGCGCTGCGCGCGCTGGTCGAGCGCCCGGCCGAATCGCTCGGCCGGTTCGCCGCCGGGGGGCAGGCACCCGTTGTCACGCGCGACGCGCTGGGCGTTCTGGGTGCCGAGTTCGCGTCCCTCGACGAACATCTGAAGCGGCTCGAACAGCGCGCCGACCGGGTCGCCGCATCCGGCTGAGCGTAGCGCACTGGCGCTGGGGGGCTGCGCGCTGGTACCGTTCAGTCCATGTCAATCTACCTTCCTGCCCACTTCACGTCGCCCGACCCGGCCGCCCGGGAGCGGATCGCCACCCAGGTCATCGCCGCCCATCCTTTCGCCACGCTGATCAGCGTGCGCGACGGCGAACCCTTCGTCACCCATTGCCCGGTCACGGTGCAGGCCGATGCCAGCGGAGCGCCGATCCTCGAAGGACACATGGCCCGAGGCAACCCCCACTGGCGCGCCTGGCAGGCGGGGCAGGACCGGGTGCTGGTCATCTTTCACGGTCCGCATGCATACGTCTCGCCCACGCTCTACGAAGGCCGCGAAAACGTCCCCACCTGGAATTACGTCGTCGTGCATGTCCGCGGCCAGGCGGTGCTGACGTCCGATTCGTTCGATGACAAGGACGCGCTGCTCAAGCGCCTGATCGCCCATGTGGAGCCGGGCTACGCCGACCACTGGCGCAGCCTGGCGCCCGACTACCAGCATCGGATGCTGGGGGCTATCGTCGGCTTTCGCATTCCGATGACCGAGCTCGACGTGAAGCTCAAGGTCAGCCAGAACCGTCTGCCGGTCGATCGCCAGCGGGTGCACGATGCCTTTTCACAAGGCAGCGCGCCCGAGCAGTCGCTTGCCGCCTGGATGCGGCAGCTGGGCGCTGTCTAGACCCCGGGTGAGCTCGGCGGTGCAATCGCGGCGGGGGCCGCTTCGCGCGGCGGCAGGAAGAAGGGCCGGGGGCTGCTTCGGAACTGAGCCCACAGGATGCGAGCGAAATCGCGTCCGCCCTTCAGGCGCAGCCGCCGTGCCTTGACCGCCGTGTTGAAGGCCAGCGCGAAGCTGACTCCCAGGTTGGTCAGCGCCACCAGCCCGATCCCCAGCACGCAGACCGCGAGGTACCCGGTGTCGACGACGAAGTCGACTCCGACCAGCGCGTAGGCGATGTTCGCGGCCGAGAAGGTCACATGCCGGATGTCCAGCGGCAGCCCGAGGATCTGGCCGAAGAATCCGACGAAGCCCAGCATGAATCCGAATGCCGTGTTGCCCGCGATGGCGCCCAGGTTGTGCTCGACATAGGCGGCCAGCGCCAGACACCGGCGCTCGCCGAGCAGCCGCCGCAGCCAGCCCAGCCGGGCAAGGCGCTGCGGAATGCCGGCATAGACGCAGCGGTTGTCATAGAAGCCCGAGATGATCCCCGAAAGATAAAGGCACACACCGGCGATCGCCGCATGGGGCAGGGCGGCCGAATAGAAGGGATGCACATCGGCAAGCAGCTTGGCCGACTTGGCGGGAGCGGTGACCGGACTGCCGGCCAGCTGTGCCCAGGCCCACGCGATCAGCAGGGCGACCGGAAACGCCAGCACGACGTTGCCCACGATGGCGACCAGCTGGGTCCGCGATATCTGCGCGGTGAGTGCGGCCAGCCCCTCCAATGACCGCTTGCGATCACGATCTTCGCTGATGACGGCCGCAATCCGGGCGGCCGTCATCGCCGGCTGCTTGGTGGCGACCGTGAAGTGAAGGACATGGATCAGCACGAAGCCGGCGGCATAGTTCAGGCTGAACCCGAGCGCCTCCCAGAACTCGGGCAGATGCAGATTGGCGATCAGGATCTTGGTCAGCGCCATCACACCGACGATCACGCCCGCACCCATCGCGGAGCGCGCCATCGACCAGTATTCCGAGCGGTCGGTGGTGACGTAGTGTTCGCCCGTACGGCTCGCGTTCTCGGTCACCTGCAGGGCGAGCAGGTCGGTGCTGCGGGTGAACAGGTCGGCGACGCTGTCGCGCGCGCATTCGCCTTCCACCAGATGGCCCACAAGACGGGCCGTGGCCTGATGGGCGGGCGCATCGGCCGGTGCTCCCACGATGGCCAGCAGCAGACGGATCCGGCCGACGCTCTCACCCGCCTGCAGGATCAGATGGGTCAGTGCGACGCTGGTCCCCTGCTCGTGCGCCATGCGCCGCACGCGCCGCAGCACTTCATCGCACTGATCCAGCAGCACGCCGATATGCAGCAGCGATGGCCCGTCGATGTCGCACAAGGGCGGCCGAGCCGACTGGGCGGTCTGGCACCAGGCCAGCAGCTCGGCGGCTTGTGCCATGAAGGGCGAATCCAGTTCATGGGGCGGGGCGTAGTAGCGCATCAGCGTGGGCGCGATGCCCAGCGCCGCCAGCCGGTGAGTCAGCAGGCGCAGCGCCTCGAGTGCCTCGGCGCGCAGCTGATCCAGGCCCGCGCCCGCTTCCGGCTGGTCCTGGCCCGCCTGCATCAGCAGGCCGATCAGCCTGCCCAGGCGTTCCTCGCCCGCGGCAGCGATCCATCGGCCATCGGCCCGGCGATCGAAGATCTGCCCCAGGATGTCGAGCCACAACCGGTCGTCAGGCACCGGAGGCAGGTACCGGCGGCCAAGGCGATTGAGCAGGCCGGCAAAAAAGCCGGTTTCGAGGATGACGCCGGTTTCGGCCAGCAGGTGTCGCGCGCGCCGATCAGGGAACAAGGCCAGAAGGTGCCGAGACAGCGCGCGAGCCAGCTCCGGCGAGCCTTCGAGTCGGGCGGCAAGCGCGTCCAGCCGCTGCACGGCGGGCTGCTCGTCGTCCTCGCCCGGCCGCGGTCGCAGCCCGCCGACCAGTTCGGCCAGCCAGGCATAGTCGGGGGACGGGGGGCGCTGGACCAGCCAGGCAAGCAGTCGTTCGGTGTCGAGCATTTGCCGGACTGTAAAGCATCACCGCAGGCTCAGGTTTTGAGCCCGCAGGAGCGCAGGCTTGCCTTTCGTTCAGGAGACCCCGATGACAGACCTCTGCAATTCATCCCGAAACTGGCGCGCCTCGGGCATGCGGCCCGCTCCCTTGGCCCCGCGCGCCTGGCGGATCGACGGCGATCGCGCCGTGGGCATCGCCTGCGTGGCCGTCATAGTGGCTGCGCTGATGCTGATCTGATCCGGCGGGCCGCAGCGCCGCTCAAGGCCGAGCCGCGCCGGCGGCTCAGGCCCCGGTGTAGCGCGGCGGACGCCGTTCCAGGAATGAGCGGGTGCCTTCCTGAAAGTCTTCCGATCCGGCCGCCAGGGCGAACTGGTCGAAATCCGCATGGCTCACCGCCCGATCGAGCGCAAAGGCGCTGGCATTGATCGCCTGCTTGATCATCCGCAACTGCACGGGCGGCAGGCCGGCGGCCCGTTCGGCCCACTGTCGGGCTTCGGCCATCGCTCCACCCGCATCGGTCAGGCTGTCGACCAGCCCCCATTCGGCCGCGACGGGCGCCGATACCTTCTCGGACAGGATCACGATGCGCTTGGCCTTCGAGGGCCCGACCAGATGCGTGATGCGCGGAATGGCTCCCCACGACAGATTCATTCCCCGCTCGATTTCCGGCACATACAGGTTCGCATCCCGCGAAGCCACGCGCAGGTCGCATGACACCGCCAGCGCAGCGCCCCCGCCCACGCACCAGCCCTCGATGGCCACGATGGTCAGCGCCTCGATCTCTTCCCAGGCCCGGCACATGCGTCCGCCGGTCTGCAGCGACAGCCGGCGCTCGGCCAGGGGCAGCTTGCGGGCTGCCGCCCCTTCCGTATCCTTCAGGTCGGCCCCGAGGCTGAAATTGCTGCCGGCGGCGGTCAATATCACCGCCGAGACGTTCGCATCGTTCTCGAAGCTGCGGGCCGCCTGGGTCAGCTGCCGGCACAGTTCCAGCGACATCGCGTTGGCCTTGTCGCCGCGGTCGAAGCGCACCACGGCGATCCGGCCCTCGCGCTCGATGGTGACCAGCTTGGGGGAAGTGCTGCTCATCTTGCGCAGGCCTCGGCGCAGCCGCCGGTTTGCTCCCGGCCGGGTTGCGCGCTCTGTCGGTTGCTGACTGTCATCGGTGATTCTCCGCTGTCCAGGGGTTTGCGTGGGCTCCGGGCGAAACCCCGGGGCGGGCACGGCAAAAGCCGATCATCGCGTCCCGCGCCGGCCGTCGCAAGCGATCGGCCGGCCGGCCCGTCGCCTCGCCGGGCTGTGCGTTCCGGTCGACCGCGTGTCGGTCGTCTCCCCACGCCTGCCAGACCCGGATTGCCGGTGCAGCCGGTTGCGCCGAATCTGTCCGCAAAGCCAAAGGAGCGGGGCCTTCCATGCATAAAGCCAGTACCAGCCTGACCAGGGCTGCCATCCAAGCCGGTGTTCCGATGTTTCCGGTCCACTCGGGCGAGCCGGTCCGTCACGGCAGAGGCTTGCGTGCGCCCGGTGTCGCCGTCGCGACGGGTCTGCTCGCTCTGGCGCTGGCGGGTTGCGGCGGAGGTGGCGCAGGCGCGCCCTCGCCAACCGCCTCGGCGCCTCCGCCGGCGTCGGTCGAGGCCCCCGTTGCGCCGGCTCCTGCGCCGGCCCCGGTGGCAGGCACGCCGCCGCCAGGAACCGGGCAGACGGCCGATGTGGCCCTCGTGCGTGAGGCACAGACGGCGACCAGCGCCCTGCTGGCCGAGACGCAGAAGCTGCGCACCGACGCTCCGGCCGGCAGCGGCCGCGCCGGGTTTCTCGATTACCAGCTGAAGTCCGTGCGTGGTCTGCTCGACGAGCTTCAGGCGCCGGTCGATCAGGCGCAGGCGATGGCCGCGGCTGCGCGGGTCGGGGCGATGAAGCTGGACATGGACCTTTGGCTGGAGGCCGAGCGCCGCATCGGCGGACAGGCCGTCTGGACCGTGCGCGACCTGATATCCGTTGCCGACGTGGTCCGGCGCTTCGACATCTGGGGCATTGCGCAGCTCCCGGCGCCTGCCGAGTCACGCGAATTCAGCGTCGGGGAAGTGTCCTCGATGAGCGCGGCCCTTCGCATGGCCGCCGACAGCGCCCGGCAGGGCAAGATCGATGCGGCTGCCCTGCGTGCCGCGCTCGCCGCCGTGCAGCCGGCATTGCTCGCCCAGGCCGCAGCCTTCGTTGCTCCCCCGGTGGTCGACCAGCCACCGATGCGGATCGTCTCCGATGTGCCGTCGATGAACGCGGCGTCGGATGCGCCGCATCCGTCCGCCAACGTGGTGGTGTCGGATCCGTCGACCTCGCCGTCACCCCCGCCGGCGCCGGGCACTCCGCAGGGCAATGTGTTTGATTCGGCACGGATTTCGATCACCGCGAAGCCGGGGGCCATCACCTTCCCGCCCGGCACGCCGGCGTTCACGGACATGTCGCGCGTGCCCGACGGTGGCCTGCTGACCGCCGCCGACGTCGAGACGATCGCCAGCACCATAGGCACCTGGCGCGTGACACCGTCGACCAGTTGTCCGCAGAACATTGCGGTGGGCTCGCTGCCGCCCATTCCGTACGACTGGCGTCTGGCCAACGGCGCGGCCGCCCACACGATGGACATGATCGCCAACCAGTTCGTCGGTGCGTTCAATCCGACCAGCACTTCGCGCACTTCGACGAACATGGTGCAGGCCGGCTTCCCGGTTCAGATGTTCGTCAACATGGCGATTGCCGGACCGGCCGATGTCCCAGCCTTCCTGGCGTTCATCAAGTCCAACCCGACGGCCTGCACTCAGCTGATGGACACGTCACTCGAGGCCTTCGGCGTCGATTCGCGGGCCAATTCGGACGGGCGTCGACACTGGACCTTCTCGCTGGGCCGCTCCTGGAACGCGCCGGCCCCCTGATCGACGGCGGGCGGCCTGGCCGCCCGCTTTCGCTCAGGTGGTGATGACCACCTTGCCCATGACCTTGCGGTTCATCATGTCGGTGATCGCCTGCGCACCCTGGGCCAGCGGGTAACGGGCCGAGATGTGGGGGCGCAGCTTGCCTTCCTGCACCCACTGGAACATCTCCTGGACGTCGCGCTTGAAGTTCTGCGGCTCTTTCGAAGCGAACTGGCCCCAGAACACGCCGACGACCGACGCGCCCTTGAGCAGCGTCAGGTTCAGCGGCAGCTTGGGGATCTCGCCATTGGCAAAGCCCACCACCAGGTAGCGACCGCGCCAGCCGATGGAACGGAAGGCCGGTTCGGCATACTCGCCGCCGACCGGATCGTAGATGACGTCCGGGCCCTTGCCGTCGGTCAGGACCTTCACCCGCTCGCGCAGATCTTCGGTGGCGTAGTTGATCGTCAGGTCGGCGCCGTGCTCGACA
>DAONCJ010000203.1:0-6647 GCA_035401985.1 Burkholderiaceae bacterium
GTTCAAGGCGCCCAAGGACGGCCACACGGTGCTGTTCACGTACACCGCGCACGTGCAGACGCCGGCCCTGCGCCGCAATTTGCCTTACGACCCGATCCGGGACTTCCTGCCGATCTCGCACATCGCGCTGTCGAGCAACATCATCGCGGTGCTTCCCGGCTTCCCGGCCAATTCGCTCGAAGAGCTGGTCGCGCTGGTGCGCGCCAATCCCGGAAAGTATTCGTACGGCACCTTCGGCAATGCGACCAGCGCCCACATCGCCGGCGAGCTGCTCAAGCGCGAGGCCAAGCTCGACATGGCCCATGTGCCCTACAAGGGCGCCGCGCCCCTGCTGGCCGATCTGCTGGCCGGGCATGTGCCCATCGGCTTCGCCGACACCGGCACTTCGATGCCGCACCTGAAGGCCGGCCGCATCAAGCCGCTGGTGATCAATGGCGCACGCCGCTCCAGTCTGCTGCCGTCGGTACCGACCTTCCTCGAGGCCGGCTACAAGGGGTTCGAGCAGTACGGCTGGATCGGTGCGCTGTTCCCGGCGGGCGTGGCACCGGATCGGGTTGCGCTGATGTCGGCCGAGATGGCGCGCATCATCAAGCTGCCCCACATGCAGCAGAAGCTGCGCGAACTCAACCTCGAGCCGCTGGGATCGAATGCCGAGGAGTTCGCCAGAGTGCTGGCCAGCGACCTGAGCTCGTGGACGCGGCTGGTGAGCGAACTGGGCATACAAGAAAACTGAGCAGGAAAACTGCGCGGCGGAACCGAGCACGGAGCGCTTCATCATGCAATACACGTCAGAGCACATCGCACTGCAGGACAGCGTGCGGCATTTCATCGACCGCGAGATCACGCCCAACATCGCCGCCTGGGAAAAGGACGGCATCTTTCCCGCCCACGAACTGTTCGCCAAGATGGGCAAGATGGGCTTTCTCGGCGTGAACAAGCCGGTCGAGTTCGGCGGCCTGGGCCTTGATTACTCCTACGAGATCGCCTATTGCGAGGCGATCGGCGGCATTGGCACGCAGGGCGTGAGCATGGGCATCGCCGTGCAGACCGACATGGCGACACCGGCGCTCGCGCGCTTCGGATCGGATGCGCTGCGCCATCAGTTTCTGGTTCCGGCCATCATGGGCGAGCAGGTGGTCTCGATCGGCGTGTCGGAGTCCGGCGCGGGCTCGGACGTCGCCTCGGTGCGCACCCGGGCGCGCAAGGACGGCGACGACTACGTCATCAGCGGCTCGAAGATGTGGATCACCAATGGCACGCAGGCCGACTGGGTCTGTCTGCTGGTCAACACCTCGGACGATCCGCCGCATCGCAACAAGTCGCTGATCTGCGTGCCGCTGAAGGAAAACGGTCGCCGGGTGCCCGGGGTCAGCGTGCAGAAGATCGACAAGATCGGCATGTGGTCCTCCGACACCGCGCAGATCTTCTTCGACGAAGTGCGCGTGCCGCAGCGCTACCGCATCGGCGAGGAGGGCATGGGCTTCACCTACCAGATGATGCAGTTCCAGGAAGAGCGTCTGTCGGCGGCGGCCCGGCGCATCACCGCTCTGACCAACGTGATCGAGCAGACCATCGAGTACACGCGCAGCCGGATCGCCTTCGGGCGCCCCATTCTTGACAATCAGGTGGTGCACTTCCGGATGGCTGAACTGAAGACCGAGATCGAATGCCTTCGCTCGCTGGTCTACCGCGCGACCGATGTGCACATGGCCGGCGAGGACATGACGGAACTGGCCTCGATGGCCAAGCTGAAGGTCGGACGGCTGTGCCGCGAGGTCACCGATTCCTGCCTGCAGTACTGGGGCGGCATGGGTTTCACGCTGGACAATCCGGTGTCGCGCGCGTTCCGCGATCTGCGGCTGATTTCGATCGGCGGTGGCGCCGACGAGGTCATGCTGCAGATCATCTGCAAGAAGATGGGCATCCTGCCCCGGCACTGAGCCGCGCGAGGGGGCGCACGCCGGGCCTGCGCGCGGAGCAGTCTCGAAAACCGGCTTGCCGGCCGGCAGCGGGGCGTCGCGCTCTGGTGGCCAGTTCAACCTGTGAACCTTGGCCGGATTTTTGGTCGGCCACGCGGCTCGGCCGGGCCCCTTGGCGCGTTTTCCGGCCTATGATTTCCGTCCGCAATGGCCGCCCGGGGACCTGCGCTCGCCGATCGAGTTCAGCCCCGCCGCGAGCCGACCGACACCAGCGCGCGCACGACGACACAGGCACGGAGCATTCATGACGAACCCGACGAACCCTTCCCCTTCCACCGCCTCGACGCCCTCGGGCAGGACCGGCCCGCTGCACGGCGTGCGCATCCTCGACCTGTCGCGCGTGCTGGCCGCGCCCTGGTGCGTGCAGAACCTCGCCGACATGGGCGCCGACGTGATCAAGATCGAGCGTCCGGGGCCGGGCGACGAATCGCGCCATTGGGGCCCGCCCTGGCTGAACGGCCCTGACGGCAAGCCGACCCGCGAGTCGGCCTACTTCATGTCGACCAACCGCAACAAGCGCTCGGCCGCCATCGATCTGGCCAACCCCGAAGGCCAGGCGCTGATTCGCAAGCTGGCCGAACAGGCCGACATCTGCATCGAGAACTTCAAGGTCGGCGACCTCGCGCGCTATGGCCTGGACTATGCGTCGCTGTCGAAGGTCAATCCGCGCCTCATCTACTGCTCGGTGACCGGTTTCGGACAGGACGGCCCTTGGGCCGCGCGCCCCGGCTACGACTACCTGTTCCAGGGCATGGGCGGCCTGATGAGCGTGACCGGCGAGCGCGACGATCTGCCCGGTGGCGGGCCGCAGCGCTTTGGCGTGCCGATCGTCGATCTGTTCACCGGCATGTACGCCACGATCTCGATCCTGGCCGCCCTCAATCACCGCAATGCCACGGGCGAGGGGCAGCATATCGACATCTCGCTGATGGGCGCGGTGATGGCGATGAGCTCGGGGCAGTTGTCCAACTACATGGTCGGCGGCAAGGTGCCAGGGCGCACCGGCAACGCCTCGCCCAACATCACCCCGTACGGCGTGTACCCCTGCTCCGATGGCCTGTTCATCGTGGCCAGCGCCAATCAGGGCCAGTTTTCCTCGCTGTGCAAGGCGCTCGGCCATCCGGAATGGATCGACGATCCGCGCTTCAAGGACAACGGCGCGCGCATGGCGCATCAGTCCGAACTGCACACGCTGTTCTCGCAGATCCTGAGCACCAAGCCGCGCTCGCATTGGGAAGAACTGTTCCTGTCAGTGGGCGTGCCCTCGGGCCCGATCAACAATTACGAACAGGCCATGGCCCATCCGCAGGTCCAGCACCTGAAGACCCGGATCAGCATCCCGCATCCGACCGGTGTCGAGGCGCCCGGCATCGCCAACCCGATGCGCTTCTCGAAGACGCCGGTCAGCTACCGCCGCCCGCCGCCCATGCTCGGCCAGCACACGCAGGAAGTGCTGCGCGAGATGGGCCTGGACGACGCGGCGATCGACACGCTGGTGAAGTCCGGCGCCGTCAAATTCGGCTGATCCTCTCGGAGCTCTGACATGAAGAACATATTCGACATGACCGGCAAGGTGGCTCTGGTCACCGGTGGCAGCCGCGGACTGGGCCGGGCCATGGCCCTGGGTTTCGCCGAGAACGGCGCCGATGTGATCATCGCCTCCCGCAAGCTCGATGCCTGCGAAGCGGTGGCCGCCGAGGTGCGCGCGCTGGGCCGCCGGGCCCTGCCGATCGCGGCGAACGTCAGCCGCTGGGGCGACTGCGATGCGCTGGTCGATGCGTCGTATGCGGCCTTCGGCAAGATCGATGTGCTGGTCAACAACGCCGGGCTGTCGCCGTTGTACGGCAAGCTCTCGGAGGTCACCGAAGAGCTGTTCGACAAGATCGTCGCGCTCAATCTGAAGGGGCCGTATCGCCTGAGCTCGCTGATCGGCGAGCGCATGGCCGAAGGAGACGGCGGCAGCATTATCAACATCTCGTCGACCGCCGCCGCCAATCCGGCGCCCAAGGCCGAGCCGTATGGCGCGGCCAAGGCGGGGCTGAACAACCTGACGCGCTCGTTCGCCTTCGCGTTCGGCCCGAAGGTGCGGGTCAACAGCATCATGTGCGGCCCGTTCCTGACCGACATTTCGAAGGCCTGGGACATGGAGGCCTTCGCCAAGCGCGCGGCCAACTCCATCGCGCTCAAGCGCGGCGGCCAGGCCGAAGAAGTGGTCGGCGCAGCCCTGTACTTCGCCAGTGGCGCATCGTCGTTCACCACCGGTGCGGTGCTGCGCGTGGACGGCGGCACCTGATCGTCTTTCTTCACCGTTCGAGGAGCCTTCCGTGGCCAGACTGAGCAAACTCTCCCGTTCCATCGCTGGCAAGGTCGCCATCGTCACCGGTGCGGCCAGCGGCATGGGCCGCGCCACCGCGCATCTGTTCGCCGACGAGGGCGCGCACGTGGCGGCGCTCGACATCAGCCCGATCGACCCGGTGGTGGCCGAGATCACCGAGGCCGGCGGCAAGGTGCGCGGCTGGCAGCTCGATGTCAGCCGCAAGGAGGACATCGATCGGGTGGTGGGCGAGATCGCCGCGCACTTCGGAGGCATCGACATCCTCATCAACAACGCCGGCATCTCGATGCACGGGCCGATCGACAACGACGACTGGGAGTCGCGCTGGGCCCGCAGCCTCGACGTGCTGCTGACCGCGCAGGCGCGGATGATCCGGGCCGCGCTGCCGCATCTGCGCAAGTCGTCGTCGGCACGCATCGTCAACATCGCCTCGACCGAGGCGCTGGGCGCGACCCGCTTCATCAGTCCCTACACCGCGGCCAAGACCGGCGTGGTGGGGCTTACGCGTTCGCTGGCGGTGGAGTTCGGACCCGAGGGCATCACCGTCAACTGCATCTGCCCGGGGCCGATCAACACCGGCATGACGCAGCGGATTCCGCCCGAGCAGAAGGCCGAATACGCGCGCCGGCGGGTGGCGCTGCGCCGCTATGCGGAGCCTGAAGAGGTGGCGCAGATGACGCTGTCGCTGGTGCTGCCGGCGGCGGGGTTTGTCACCGGGGTGACGCTGCCGGTGGATGGCGGGCTGACGATTCGCAACGCGTGAGCGGGCGGCTCGGGCGTTTTCCGAGCCTGCCCCGGGAAATGCATCCGCTTGCTGCCCAAGATCTTGTCTATCGCATAGATGCGCTATTGGTGGGTTAACCAGAATCAGACCTTTCGCCAGGAGATCGAGGGCGGCTATCTTTGGTCGCCCAAGCGCAACAAGAACGGCAACCGCAATCCCTTCTACGAGTTCATGCGCGAGGTCGCGCCGGGTGACATCGTGTTTTCGTTTTGCGATACACGGATCCCGGCGCTGGGAATCGTCAGTGGCTATTGCCGCGAAAGCCCGAAGCCGGAGGAGTTCGGCACCACCGGTACGAACTGGAGCCAGATCGGCTGGCGAGTCGGCGTGCGTTGGCACCGGCTTACCAGTCCGGTCCGCCCCAAAGACCACATCGCTCGACTGCGGCCGGACCTCTCCATCCGGTACTCGCCATTGACCCCGGACGGTAACGGTCTGCAAAGCGTCTACCTGACACTGGTCAATCCGGCGCTTGCAGCGACGCTGATCTCATTGATCGGCCCGGAGGCATGGCGGGTGGCCGATGTCGGTCATGAGGTACGAGAATTTGAGCGCGATACGCCGGCGCCGGAACAGGACATCGAGGAATGGGAGCATCGGGTGGAAATCGAACTCTCGACCGACATTGGGATTCGGGAGACTGAGAGAGCCGCACTCATTCAGGCCCGCCGAGGCCAGGGGCAATACCGGGATAACTTAAAAGCTGTCGAACGGGCCTGCCGCATCACCAAGGTCGAACGTCTGGAGCATCTGATCGCAAGCCATGTGCGCCCCTGGCGCGACAGCAACAACGAACAGCGGCTCGACGGCGAGAACGGCCTTTTGCTTACGCCCACCGTCGACCATCTGTTCGACAAGGGATTCATCTCGTTCGAGGACTCAGGGCGACTGATCGTCTCGCCAGTGGCCGACCCGGTCTCTCTCAAGCGCATGGGCATCGATCACGAAAACCGAATGAACGTCGGCGCGTTTTCGGAAGGTCAACGCCGGCATCTCGACTTCCACCGCGAGAATGTGCTTCGGATGGCACATGTGTGGATCGAGCCCGGCCGCCGTGAATCGGACCGGCGATCGGGCCCCAGATGAGAGGGGGCGTAGACCTGTTACACCGCGCTCAACCTAACCCGGGATCCAGCATGCCGACGCTCCTTGTCTCATCGAAAGGCCACATCGTGCTGCCCGCTGCATTGCGGCGCCGGCTCGGCATTGGTCCGGGCACCAGACTCGAAGTGATCGAGGAATCGGACGGATTGAAATTGCGCGTCGTAAGGTCCGTCCTGACGGCCGACGTGGCCAGGATCGCCGGCATGATCAAGGCGCCCACGGGAGGCGTCCCCCGTCACCTGGAAGACTTCGACCCGGCGTCACAGCTATCCCGGCCGCGCCGCCCCCCGCCGCCCTGACCATCACCCCGCCTTGCGTGCCGGAATCTTGTTGAACGGCATGCCGCGGTCGGCCCGCATGTCGGCGGGCAGGCCAAGCACGCGCTCGGCGATGATGTTGCGCAGGATCTCGTCGGTGCCGCCCTCGATGCGGGTGGCCGGCGAGC
>DAONCJ010000204.1:0-6646 GCA_035401985.1 Burkholderiaceae bacterium
GGCCATCGGGGGGCTTCGCGCCGGGCGGCGTGAGGCCCCCCGCCGTGTTGCCCAAAGGGTGGATTGCGGTAGTGCCCGGCAGGGCGCGGACGATGAAGCGGGTGCTGGGCTGATTGTCGAGGTAGGCTTGCACCGGCGTTTCACGAAAGCCCCAGACCGGCGCGATGGTGTACTCGAGCAAAGCGCCACGGATCACCATCATGCAGTGTCGGCCTGGCTTCCAGATGATGAACTCCCCCCGAGGTTTTCCGCAAAGAAGGCACTCAGATCGGCGCCCCTCCTGCCTACTCCGTTGACATCGCTTTCGAGTTCGCATTTGGTCGCGCCAAGGCAGTCGGCAACCTTGCTGCCGTCACCGTACGCGTTCGAACCGCTTGCATAGGCTGCGTGCACATCAAAGGCCGAGGTCACGAAGGTGGTGCAGTCAAACCCGCGCTTGCCGGCATCGTTCTCGAGCTTGCCCTTGAACGCGAAGTAGTGACGATTGCCGATGCCAGGTGTCAGATATCGGCCGTCGCCGACAGGATGGGTGGCGGAGCCCGTCCAGACGTAGGGAATGCGCGGAATCGACCTGCCCAGTCGGCGCAGCGCACCGCTGCCGGGGTACAGCGATTGCCCATACGGCTGCACCGGAGAGGGCAGGCTCGTCGTGCCGGAACTGGCGACAACCGTGTAGTTGCCCGGCGTCATGCGCCCGTTGACATCGGTCACCCAGAGCTCGGTTGGACCGCCGGGCGCCACACGCAGCGCCTGGCACGGCACCGCCTGCGCCCAGCGGTTGATATTGGCCACGCATTGCAGAAGGGCCGGCAGTTCCGAGGAGGTGAATTTGAGTGATGGGCCGATCTCGATACAGGGGCCGTCGTCATTGGAGCCGACCTGCAGCAGCACCCGCTCACCCGTCAGCAGGGCCGGTCTGGTCGTGATCGAGAAGGAATAGGCACCGTCGGCATAGTAGATGCACGATATGGGGGACAGGGTGATGACGGGTTCGCTTGCCACGAGGACTCCCTGGAAAAATGAATCGGACGGTGCCGAACGTGCTGGCGATTCTGGTGTTGATGGTGGCGTTTGGCGACCCCTACGAAAGGCTTGTTAATGATCGATAGCGCAAGCAGGAGCTTCGGGTGCCGCGTCGGCGGGCCGTGCCCCGGCGCGTCTCCAGTCCGCCGCACGATCCCGCCTCATTGATGTCCTCGCCTGTCCCGACTCGGCGCCGGCGGCTGGCTGCCGGCTTGCGCTGGCCGGCACGAGGGCTGGCTGTCATCGCGCTGCTGCTGCTCGGGCCGCTGGCCTCGCTCGTCTTCAGCCCGATCGACCTCGGCCTGCACTGGGCGAGCGCCAGCCGCGCCAGCAGCGGCCTTGCGCCCGACCCGGCGGTCGAGCGGGCGGCGGTCATTCAGGTCTACAGCGCACGCGCGTTTCACTGGCGCGGCGCCTTCGGCGTGCACACCTGGATAGCCGCCAAGCGCACCGGCGCTGCCGCTTACACCGTCTATCAGGTGATCGGCTGGCGGCTTTACCAGGGGGGCTCGTCACTCAGCGTGCGCGAGAGCGAAGCGCCCGATGCCCGCTGGTACGGCGCGCTGCCGACCCTGCTGGCGCAGCGCCGCGGCAGCGGCGTCGATGCGCTGATCGATCGGCTGGAGGCCGCCGTGGCGGCGTACCCGTATGCCGACCGGTACACCGTCTGGCCGGGCCCGAACAGCAACACCTTCATCGCGTTCATGGCCCGGGCGCTGCCCGAACTGGCCGTCGATCTGCCGGCCAACGCGATCGGCAAGGACTATCTTGCGCCGGGGACCTGGATCGATCGGGTGCCCAGCGGCACTGGCTGGCAGGTGTCGGCGGGTGGCCTGCTGGGCGCGTCGCTGGGCCGCGAGGAAGGGCTGGAGTTCAACGTGCTCGGTTTGTCCGCCGGAATCGATTTCAATGACCTGGCGCTTCGGCTGCCCGGATTAGGCCGTGTGGGCGGGCTGCGCTGACCGGAGCCGCTCTGAGATACTGTCGACATTGCAGCCCCTCGCTGCGGGAGCCCGATCATGGATCTGTCCGAACTTCGTTCCTTCACCTCTCGCAAATGGGATCAGGACCTGATCCCCCGTCTGGTCGACTATGTGCGCGTGCCTGCCAAGTCGCCCGGGTTCGATGCCAGCTGGGCCGCCCATGGCTATCTGCAGGCGGTCATCCAGTCGGCCGAGCAGTGGTGCCGCGCGCAGCCAATCGACGGTATGAAGCTCGAGATCGTCAGCATCGACGGCCTCACACCCTGCCTCTTCTTCGACATCCCGGCCACCGGCGGCCTGGGCAACGACTCCTCGGTGTTGTTCTACGGCCACCTCGACAAGCAGCCCGAAATGACCGGCTGGCGCGATGGCATGGGACCCTGGATGCCGGTCATCGAGGACGGCAAACTGTACGGGCGCGGCAGCGCCGACGATGGTTATGCGGTGTATGCCGCACTCACCATCATCCAGGCGATCGACGCGCAGCAGGTGCCCCGCCCGCGCTGCGTCGGCCTCATCGAAACCTGCGAGGAAACCGGCAGTCCCGATCTGCCCGCTTACCTTAAGCTGCTCACCCCCCGCATGGGCAATGTGAAGCTGGTCGCCGGTCTGGACTCAGGCTGCGGCAACTACGATCAGCTGTGGGTCACCACATCGCTGCGCGGCCTGGTGGGCGGTGTGCTCACGGTCGAGGTGCTCAGCGAAGGCGTGCATTCGGGCATGGCCAGCGGGCTCGTGCCCTCGTCATTTCGCATCGCGCGCCAACTGCTCAACCGCATCGACGATTCGGCGACCGGTCAGGTGCTGCTGCCCGAGCTCCATGCGCAGATTCCCGACGAACGCATGCTGCAGGCGCAGGCCGCCGGCGCGATTCTTGGCGACTCCGTCTGGACGCAGTTCCCCTGGGTGGGCTGCTCGCACGAGCCGGGCGCCGACCCGGCGGCACACGACAAGCATGCCCATGCAATGCCCACCACCACCGATCCGGTTCAGGCCATTCTCGCGCGCACCTGGCGCCCGGCGCTGTCGGTCACCGGTGCGGCAGGGCTGCCCTCGATCGATTCTGCCGGCAATGTGCTGCGCCCCAAGACCTCGCTGAAGCTGTCGATGCGCCTGCCGCCCACGGTCGACGGCGAAGAGGCCACCCGCGCCATGAAGAAGGCGCTCGAGACCGATGTGCCCTACAACGCCCGGGTCAGTTTCAAGGGCGACTGGGGCGCCTCGGGCTGGAATGCGCCGCCCACCGCGCCCTGGCTCAAGGGGCTGCTCGACGACGCGTCGCGCTCGGCCTTCGGCCGCGAGGCCGCCTGGATGGGCGAGGGCGGCACGATCCCGTTCATGAACATGCTGGGCGACTTCTTCCCGCAGGCACAGTTCCTGATCACCGGGGTGCTCGGACCGCAAAGCAACGCGCACGGTCCGAACGAGTTCCTGCACATCGGCTACGCCAAGCGGCTCACCGAGGCGGTGGCGCGGGTCGTGGCCGGGGTGCGCTGACCGCGCCGCGCACCTCGATCGCAACCTGATCCAGCGTGGCGCCCGCGGCGTCGCGCAGCGCGATCCGGTGCATGCCGGGCATCGGAAACCAAGCGAGCTGCGGCCCGCGACCCGCCTCGCGCCCGTCGATCCACCAGCGGGCCTGCGCGGCGTCGCGGCTGCGATGGGCGCGAAGCAGCACCCGCTGATTGACGGGCGGAATGTCGGGGTCCAGCGCGATCCGCGTGCCGTCCGGCGGATAGGCGATGCCCGAGCGCTCGGCGCCGCCCGCCAATGCCACCTCGCTCATCTGGGTGCCGGCCATGAACAGCTCCAGGCGATCCGCTTCGCCGACGTCCACGAAGTGCACTCGCTGGCGCACAACGCCGGCCGGGGGAAGCGGAGCCTTCGATGGCTGGCGGGCATGCAGCCAGCCCATCACCTCGGCCCAGACCGGCGCCGCGCCGCGGGCGCCCGACACCTGACGCATCGGCAGCCCGGCCGCATTGCCGACCCAGACCCCCACGGTGTAGGCCGATGAGAAGCCGACGCACCAGCTGTCGCGCATGTCCTTGCTGGTGCCGGTCTTCACCGCGCTCCAGCTGCGCGTGACCAGCGGGCTGTCCCAGCCGAAGGTGGCGGCACGGGCGTCGCGGTCGGACAGGATGTCGGCGACGATGTAGGCCGCCCCGGCCGACAGCGCCTGAACCGGCGCCGGGGCCTCGGCGGACGCCGTCGCCCGCCGGGCGGCCGGCGCCGGATCGGGTCCGTCGCGCCGTCCCGGCAGTGTGCCGTCCGGTGCCGCCCGCGCTGCGCCGGTGCGCCCGCCGCGGGCCAGCGCCCGATAGGCGTTGGTCAGCTCGATCAGGGTTACATCGGCCGATCCCAGCGCCAGCGAGTGGCCATAGTGTTCTCCCGGCTTGTCGACCGAGGCCATGCCGAGCGTGCGCAGCATCCGCGCCAGCGCCTCGGGCGTGACCATCGCACCGACCCGCACGGCCGGCACGTTCAGCGAGGAGGCCAGCGCATTGCGCACGCTGACCCAGCCGCGAAACTGGTGATCGTAGTTCTGCGGCAGGTACAGTCCGCCGCCGGCCGGCAGGTTCGCGGCGCGGTCTTCGAGCAGCGAGGCCGCGGTCAGCCGCTGCTCGCCGATCGCCATCGCGTACAGGAAAGGCTTCAGTGTCGAGCCCGCCTGGCGTGGTGCGAGCACCGCGTCGACTTCGCCGGCCGCCGACAGTGATCCCGACGAGCCGACCCAAGCCAGCACCTCGCCGGTCGCGTTGTCGAGCACCACCACGGCACCGTCCTGGGCGCCGCGGTCGGCGAGGTCGCGCAGATGGCGGCGCAGTGTGTCGCGCGCCAGCCGCTGCAGGCTGGCGTCCAGCGTGCTGCGTCGGCGCTCGCCCGGCTCGCGCAGCAGGTGCCGCGCCAGGTGCGGCGCCAGCCCTTCCTGAAGCGGCGTGCCGGCCACGCGACGGGCCAGCACCAGCCGGGCCCGTCCCTGCAGGCCACCGCACAGCGCATCGAGCTGCTGCTCGCGCAGCAGCAGGCAGGCGCGCTGCGCGACGCGCTCGGGCGTGGCGTTGGGGGCACGCACCAGGGCTGCGGCCAGGGCGCTTTCGGCCGCGTCCAGACCGATCGGCGCCTTGCCGAACAGCAGCTCCGACAAGGCGCCGATGCCCACCAGTTCACCGCGAAACGGCAGCAGGTTCAGGTAGGCCTCGAAGATCTGCGGCTTGCGCCAGCTGCGCTCCAGCGCCAGCGCGCTGACGGCCTGGTCGACCTTGGTGACCAGCGAGCGCCGGCCCTGGCCGGCGCTGCCCTCCAGCAGTCCGGCGAGCTGCATCGTGATCGTGCTGGCGCCGCGCGGCAGGCGCGGACCGCCGCTTGCGCCGATCGCATCGCCGAGCGCCGATCCCACCGCGAGCCAGTCGATGCCGGCGTGCTCGAGAAAGCGCCGGTCTTCGGAAATCAGCAGCGAGCGCCGCAGCGCCGCAGACACCTCATCGATCGGCACCCAGGCCAGCCGGCGCACGCTGCTGTCCAGCCGCAGCGTCTGCAGGGTCCGGCCGTCGCGGTCCAGCAGCACCCCCTCGGACGATTTCCAGCCGGCCCGCACCTGCTCGAACGAGGGGGTCGCATGGGCGGCTGCGATCGCCCCGGCGAGGGCGAGTGCAGCGACCGCACGGGCAGTGGCCGACATGCCGACGGGCCCTAGGGCTTGACCGACAGAACCGGGTTGGGAACTTCGCCGAAGGCGTCGGGGGCGTACATCGCTTCGACGCGCGACGGAGGCAGGTGGAACTCACCGGCCTGGTTCAGCCGCATCACGTACTCGAACACCTGGCGTCCGGCCGACAGACGCTCGAAGTAGGCGTGGACATGCGCCGCCTCGCGCTCGATGAAGGTCGGCACGGGCCGGCTCTCGCCGCTCCGGCCGGCGGCTGCTGCCGCGGGTGCGGCGACGATCGTGGTGTCGCGTGCCAGCCCCGAGCCGAGCACCGTGGCGCCCGGGGGCAGCGGATCGGCGATCACCACCCACGGCATCGCCGCAGTGCCCTCGACGATGACCCGGACCCGCACCAGATCGCCGCGACTCCAGGTTGTGGGATCGCGCCGTTCGACCGCCTCGAACACGCGGCTGATCCGGTAGCCGCTGCTCACCGGCCCGGTCAGGGGCACGGCGGCCATCGCCTGCGCCTGCAGCCACGGCTTCCCGGCGCCGCTGTGCACGAATTGCACCGTGCTGGCGCCTTCGGGCTGCGGCAGATCGAACTGGCCCGCGCCCGCGCTCCACTCGTGCAGGCGGCTGGCCGCGCCGAGCTTGACGCTGGTCTGTCCGTCGACCCGGGCCTGCTCGAATCGGGCGGCGAATCCGCGGACCGCGACCGCACCCCACGCATTGGCGGTGGTGGTCGACCAGGCTCCCTGACGCTGGCGCGACAGCAGCCCGCTGATCAGCTTGGGCGCCTCGTCGCGCCAGGCCTCGCGGGTGCGGGCATGGGCCAGCAGACGCGCCATGGCGACGTCGCCGTTGGACAGCAGCCACCACGGTTCGTCGTCGCGCTCGGACGCCAGCACCAGTCGGGTGCCGCTGGCGACAAGGCGGGCGCGCAGGATCTGGTCCGCCTGCGCCAGCAGCGCGTCGCGGCGGGGCAGCG
>DAONCJ010000205.1:0-6627 GCA_035401985.1 Burkholderiaceae bacterium
GCGCGTGCTGGCGCCTGCTCCGGCACGCGCGCCGGCGGTTCTGACGCGCCTGACGCGTCCGAAGCGTCGCAGGCCCGATCCCGGGCAGCCCAGCGCGCCATCAGCGCCGCCTCATGGCGCTCGAAGTCCTTCAGATGACGCTCCTTGACCGGCCCGTAACCGCGGACGTCATCGGGCAGCCGGGCGATCTCGAGCGCCAGATCCAGGCGCTCGGGCGTCAGCCCGGCCAGCACGGTCTCGATCAGCGCGCGATAACGGACGATCAGCGCGCGTTCGGTGCGGCGCTCCGCTGTCCACCCGAACGGATCGAAGGGCGTGCCGCGCAGGAACTTCAGACGGGCGAGCACCGCGAGCAGCGGCGCCAGCCACGGGCCGAACTCGATCTTGCGCGGCCGGCCGGTTCGCGGGTCAAGGCGCGCCAGCAGTGGCGGCGCCAGGTGGAAGCGAAGGCTCCAGTCGCCCTCGAACTGGCGTTCGATACCCGCTTTGAAGGCCGGGTCGGACAGCAGGCGCGCCACCTCGTACTCGTCCTTGTAAGCCATCAGCTTGAACAGGCCACGAGCCACGGCATCGCTCAGGCGCAGACTGGCGCCGGGAGCGACGGATTCCTCGACGCTGCGCACCTGGCCGATGAAATCAAGATAGTGCTGCGCCCAACGATCGTTCTGGTAGGCACGCAGCCGTGCGGCGCGATCGTCCAGCCGCGTCTGGAGCGCGAGCGCGCCGGCATGCGTGCTGCCCGGCGTGCCCGTGCGCCGTCGATGCACCTGGATCGTCGCCATCCCGACCGCCGCATCGGCCGGCGCCGCGATCCCGGCCTCTCGGCGCACAGTGGCGGGATCGTGGGCGTAGCGGCGCCCCCATTCGAAGGCCCGCAGATTGGCCTCGACGCTGATCCCGTTCAGCTCGATCGCCCGACGCAGGGCAGCGCGCCCGAGTGGCACCCAGCCCTTCTGCCAGGCATAGCCCAGCAGCAGAGGATTGCCGTACAGCGCGTCGCCCATCAGCGCCAGCGCCACCGACTGGGCTCCGATGAACAGGATGTCGCGTTCGCCTGCCGCCTCGAGAATATTGCGCCGGAGCGCGTGGCCAGGCAGCTGCCAGTCCGGGTTGCGCAGGAATTCGGAGGTGGGCAGCACCTCGTCGTTGACCACGGCCCGGGTCACGCCCGGGCGCATCTTCGACAGCGCCTCGTTGCCCGCCGACACGACCAGATCGCAACCCAGCAGCAGATCGGCCTCGCCGGTGGCGATGCGGGTGGCATGCAGCTGCGCAGGATCATCGGCGATCTGCACGTGCGAGAACACCGCGCCGCCCTTCTGCGCAAGCCCCGCCATGTCGAGCACCGACACGGCCTTGCCCTCGAGATGGGCCGCCATGCCGAGCAGCTGACCGATCGTGACCACGCCCGTGCCGCCGACACCGGTGATCAGAATGCCGTAGGTGCGGTTGCCCGACTCACGGATCGAGACCATTGCCGGCTCGGGCAACGGCGCAAGCTCCCCGGCGGCGGCTTCGCCCGCTGCCGCCGGACGGCGCAGCCGGCCGCCCTCGATCGTCACGAAGCTGGGGCAGAAGCCCTTCAGGCATGAATAGTCCTTGTTGCAGGACGACTGATTGATGCGGCGCTTGCGACCGAGCTCAGTCTCGACCGGCTCGACCGACACGCACGAACTCTGCACGCTGCAGTCGCCGCAGCCCTCGCAGACCGCCTCGTTGATCACGACACGTCGCGCGGGGTCGGGGAAACCGGGCTTGCCGTCGACGACCTTCTTGCGCCGGCGACGCTTTTCCGACGCGCAGGTCTGATCGTAGATGAGGACCGTGCACCCCGGCGTTTCGCGCAGCTCACGCTGCAGCCAGTCCAGGTGATCACGGTGAAACACGTCGACGCCCTTCAGTTCGGGCTGCCGCCGGATCGCGTCATAGCGCTCGGGCTCGTCGCTGGCGATCACGATGCGCCGCGCCCCTTCGGCGCGCAGTTGCGCGACGATCTGCGGCACGGTCAGCGTGCCATCGATCGGCTGGCCGCCGGTCATGGCGACTGCATCGTTGTAGAGAATCTTGTAGGTGATGTTGACACCCGCGGCGATCGACGCCCGGATCGCCAGCAGGCCCGAATGAAAGTAGGTGCCGTCGCCCAGATTCGCAAACACGTGGGTCTCGGAAGTGAACGGCGCCTGGCCGATCCAGGGCACGCCCTCGCCGCCCATCTGGGTGAAGGTCGCCGTGCGCCGCTCGGGCATCCAGGTGGTCATGTAATGGCAGCCGATGCCGGCCAGTGCACGCGAGCCCTCGGGCACATGGGTCGACGTGTTGTGCGGGCACCCCGAGCAGAAGGTCGGCGTCCGCTCGACCACCACATGCGGCGCCGCCAGCGAACGCTCCTTCGCCTCGAGGATGGCCAGACGCAACTCGATGCCAGCGCGCACCTCGGGCGGCAGTTCGAATCGCGAGCCGAATCGGCCCGGTTCGAGCAGCCGCGCACCAATCGCCCGCGCGATCAATGCAGGCGACAACTCGGCATGGGCAGGAAGCAGCCAGCGGCCTTGCGGCATCGACCACTCGCCGCCGCGACCGTCCTTCTCGTCGAACTTGCCATAGACCCGAGGCCGGACATCGTCACGCCAGTTGTAAAGCTCCTCCTTGAGCGCGTACTCGAGCATCTGGCGCTTTTCCTCGACCACCAGGATCTCTTCCAGACCCGTGGCGAATTCGCGCACGCTGCTTGCCTCCAGAGGCCAGACCACCGCGCACTTGAACAGCTTCAGACCGATGCGCGCGCAGGCGGCGGCATCCAGGCCCAGGTCTTCGAGTGCCTGGCAGGTGTCCAGGTACGCCTTGCCGCCCGTGACGATGCCGAACCAGGGCCGCGGCGCGTCGATGACTGTGCGATTGAGCCTGTTGGCCCGCACATAGGCCAGCGCCGCATACCACTTGTAGTCGAGCAGCCTCGCCTCCTGCGCCAGCGGCGCGTCGGGCCAGCGGATGTTCAGGCCGTCCGGCGGCATGGCGAAATCGTCGGGCAGCACGATCGGCACGCGGTCGGGATCGATCTCGACCGACGCGCAGGCCTCGACCACCTCGGTCACCGTCTTCATCGCGACCCACAGTCCGGACCAGCGCGACATCGCCCAGCCGTGCAGGCCCAGATCGAGGTACTCCTGGACGGTGGCCGGGTAGAACACCGGCAGGCCGCAGGCCTTGAACACATGGTCGGACTGATGCGGCAGCGTCGAACTCTTCGCGCCATGGTCGTCGCCCGCCAGCACGATCACGCCGCCGTGGCGGCTGCTGCCGGCGGCATTGGCGTGCTTGAACACATCGCCGCAGCGGTCGACGCCCGGTCCCTTTCCATACCAGAGTCCAAACACACCGTCGACTTTCGCCTTGGCCGACAGCGACACCTGCTGCGAGCCCCAGACGCTGGTGGCGGCGAGATCTTCGTTGAGGCCGGGCTGGAACACGATGTCATGGCGCGCCAGGTGGGGCCTGGCCTTCCACAGGGCCTGATCGAAGCCGCCCAGTGGCGAGCCGCGATAGCCGGAAATGAAACCGGCCGTGTTCAGACCGGCGCGCCGGTCGCGCTCGCGCTGCAGCATCGGCAGGCGGACCAGCGCCTGGGTGCCGGACATGAAGGCGCGACCGCGTTCGAGCGTGTATTTGTCGTCGAGGGTGACCGTGGCAAGCGCGCGCTGCAGCGCGTCGGAAGCCGAAAGAGGCGCGGGGGCCGTCATGTGCAATCCCTCCGGAAACTGATCGTGTCGGTTCGGAAGCGGCGGTGGCGTGCCGAAACCAGCGCGGGTAGCGTGGCGTGCACATCACTCAGCCTCGGGCCGCGCATGGTGACGCGCGGGCCGATCGATTATGCGTCAAGATTCGCGACGATCATGGACCAGACCTCATCCCCGGCCCGCCCTTTCGACCTCGCCTTGTTCGCGGGTCTGCAGGCGCTCACGGTGGCCTGCTGGCTGGTGCTGGGCCTGGCCTGGAGCGTGCCGGCTCTGATCGTTCTGGCGGCGGGCGGAGCGGCGATGGTCTCGATGCGCGGCCTCGCGCGTCTGCGGCGGATCGCGCCCATGGCCCTGGCACTGGTCTGGGGCGTCGGCATTGCGTTGCATCTGCCGGGCGACGGATCCATCCGCATGGCCCTGATGGCACTCGGCCTGGCCCAGGCCATGATCCTGGCGCGCGGCATCGCGTCCGCTGGCATGGCGGCGCTTGTCGGCGGCGCAGTGCTGCTGCCGATCGCCGCGGCCATCACGATGCAGGGCGACCCTGCCTGGGCCGCCGGTCTGCTGCTGCTGGGCGCAATCCATCTGGCGATGCGCGTTCCCCTGCGCAGCGGCCCCGCCGAGGATTCGACGGTGCTGCCGCCCGCACGCGCGCTGGCCCTGCCCGAGCCGGTGGGCGATGCCCGCCGGTCAGACGACCGGTTCCAGCAGCTCGAGCGCGAGGCCAGTCTGGCGCGCGAGCAGGCGGAGCATGCCCTGGCGGCCGCCCATCAGGCGGTCCGCGAAAAGACGCGGTTCCTCGCGGCGGCCAGCCACGATCTTCGCCAGCCCGTCCATGCGATCGGCCTGTTCGTCGGTGCGCTGAAGGAGGAAATTCGCGAGGGCCGGGGCCGCTATCTGGTCGACCGGCTGGAGCGTTCGATGGCCGGACTGGACGAGCTGTTCAACCGCCTGCTCGACATCTCCCGTCTGGATGCCGGAACCATCGAGCCGAAGATGTCGGTGTTCGCGATCGTCCCGCTGCTGCAGACGCTCGAAACCCGGTTCGCCCACATGGCCGAAAACCGCCGCCTCGATTTCAGGGTGCATGTGCCCCGGCCGTGCTCCGTGCGCAGCGATCCTGCACTGCTGGTCGAGATCCTGATGAACCTGCTGTCCAATGCGTTCCGGTATACCGAACGCGGCGGCATCCTGATGGGCACGCGCCGGCGCGGCGATCGCCTGCTGATCCAGGTCTGGGACACCGGCATCGGCATCCCGCCCGAACACATCGACAAGATCTTCGGCGAATTCGTTCAACTGGGAAACTCGTCGCGCGACCGCCGCCACGGACTGGGGCTGGGCCTGGCGATCGTGCGGCGCCTCTCCGACGGCCTGGGCTGCCCGGTCAGGGTGCGCTCAAGGCCCCGGCGTGGCTCGCTCTTCGAGATATCGGTTCCCCTGTCGGCCGAACCAGCCCCGCTCGAGCGCATCGCCGACCCGGACTTCGATCCGGCGCTGCTGCAGGGCATGCTGGTGCTGGTGGTGGACGATGAGCTCGACATCCTCATCGGCATGGAGGCGCTGCTGGTGTCCTGGGGCTGCTTCGTGATCCTGGCGCGCAGCGTCGGCGAAGCGCGCCGGCATCTCGATCAGGCCGAGCGCTTTCCGGATCTGCTGATCACCGATCATCGGCTGGGCGACAACACCGGCAGCGCCGACGTGGTGGCCATCGTCAGCGAACTGGTGCCGGTGCCTGTGCCGGTGATCGTCGTGTCGGGCGACGCCACCGCGCCCCTTCAGGCGCTGGCCGACCGTCAGGGCTGGTCGCTGCTGCCCAAACCGGTGAATCCCGCGCGGCTCAGGAGTCTGGTGGTCGAGCTGACCGTGCAGCCATGAAGGCGGCGTTCGCGCGTCAGCGGGCCGCCGCGGGCGGCGCCTCCAGCCGCACGCCCGCTCGCGCAACGGCGATCAGGGCCTGCGTGCGCGAAGTGACCTTGAGCTCGCGCAGAATCGCGCTCACGTGAATCTTGACGGTCGATTCGGCAATGTCGAGGCGTCGTGCGATCAGCTTGTTGGGCAGACCCGCAACCACGAGCGCGAGCACGTCGCGCTGACGTTCGGTCAGACTCCAGTGCCCGCCACCGCGCTCGGCCCCGCGCTCGGCCGGGGCGCCCACCACGCTGTCGGGCAGATAGACGCGCCCGTCGAGCACCGCCTCGAGGGCGCCGCGGATGCGCGCCGAGTCGGCCGACTTCGGCACGAACGCCTTGGCGCCCATGTCGAGGGTGCGCATCACGGTTTCGCGGTCTTCGAGGCCCGACACCACGACCACCGGCAGCCCCTCGTGCTCGGCCCTGAAGCGCTCGAGCGCGATGAAGCCGGGCATGTCGGGGAGTTGCAGGTCGAGCAGCACGAGATCGAAGGGCTGGGCACGCGCGGCATCGATGCCGCCCTGGCAGGTATCGGCCTGGACGATGTCGGCATCGGGCCGCAGCGAGCGCAGCACGAGGGCCACGCCTTCACGCACGAGTGCGTGGTCGTCGATGATCAGGATTCGCATGAGATGGCAAGCTCCGTCTATCACCGCGCACCGGCAGATCGTCCACTGGCTGCGCGAGTGTCACTGGTCGCCACCATAATCGATCGCCGCGCATCGGTCGTTACGACATCGGTAGTATGCGCGATTCCCTGAGCAGCCCTTGCCCGTTAACGGAGCATGCTTCATTCTTCCGAGCCATGAGCGAGCGCTTCGTCATCACTGCTTCGATGTCCCATCCGTGTGCCGGCGCCCGCACGCGCCGCTCGCCGGTCGCCGCGCTGCTGGCGCTCGCCCTGGCAGTCGGCCTCAGCGCCTGCGGTGGCCTGCCGAAGCTGCCCGGCATGCCGACGGCGCCCGCGCTTCCGACCGCAC
>DAONCJ010000206.1:0-6588 GCA_035401985.1 Burkholderiaceae bacterium
AGCGCTTATCGCCTCGCCCGCGCCACCGTCGACGCGCTGGTGGCCGAGCCCCCGCCAGGTCGTCAGGCGCCAGCCCCGAGCCACGACCGAAGCCGCAGCACCGAAGCAGCTCCGCACTGGGGAGCCCTCCCCCGACCGCTGTGGATGCTCGAAAAGCCGCAGGCCCTGACCGAGCGCAACAACCGGCCATACAGCCACGGTCCGCTCACGCTGCTGGCCGGACCTGAACGCATCGAAAGCGGCTGGTGGGACAGCCACCTGGTGCAGCGCGACTACTTCATCGCCAGCGACGAAAGCGACATGCTGCTGTGGATCTACCGCGAACGCCTGCCCGAGGACGGCGCCCGCCATGGCTGGTTCCTGCAGGGGCGCTTCGGCTGACCCACCCGCCGGGCAGCCCGCCGCCGCGCAAGCAGACTCAGACCAGACTTCGCACCGTATAGCCACCCGACTTGTCGTCGAGATCGAGCTCGATCAGCCCCCGATCGCGGGCCTCTTCAAGCAGCCGATTGAAGGAACGAAAGCCGTAATAGGTCTCGTTGAAACCCGGTTTGCGCCGCTTCAAGGTCTGCTTGACCATCGAACCCCAGATCTTTTCGCCGTCACCGCGCTCGGCAGCCAGCGCTTCGATCATGCCGACCACCAGTTCAAGCGCTTCCAGACGCTTGTCGTCAGAGCGCTGATCCCGGGGGTCGTCGCGCGCTTCTTCGCGCAGTTCATTGCCGTCGTCGCGCAACCCGTCATGCGAAGCGTCATCCGTCCGATCGAAATGCTCGTCGCGGTCCTCATCACGAGCCGCCTCGGAGTTCGGCGTCCAGGGCGCATCGGGGGCCATGGCCGCCGCCGGTTCGCTGCCGCGGCCACGCTGGCGCCCGCGCGCCGGCCGGCTTCGCGACGGCCTCGATTCGCCGGCCGAGGCCTGCATCAATTCCTCGTTGCCGGCGCCGGAGCCGAGCCTGTCGGCTGCGGCCATGCTGTCGCCGGCTGCGTCGTCCCCCGCGTCCTGGTCGGTGATGCGTGAGTGGCCGGCGGCAACTGCGGCGTCCTCTGCCGCTGCATTGGGGTCGGACACTGCGTCTGCAGACCCTGCCGGGTCCGCCAAGCCCGCGCTGGCCGCGGATTGCGCCTCCGCCTCCACTGCCTTGCGCGATCGACGCCGCCGCGCCGGCGCGGCTGGAGCAAGCGGCTCGTCGGCGGCCACGCCCGACGACTCCGCTGAAGCAGGCAGGGACGCCGGATCGACCGGCACCGCGACGGCAGACGCGGCTGACATGACGGACTCGGCAGCCACCGCGCCAGTCTTGCGGCGCGGTCGTCGTGCGGCGGGACGCGGCGCTGGCTCGACCGCGGCTTGCGGATCGACAGCGGCGTGAACTGCGGCGTCATTGCTTGCGCCGTCACTGTCTGCCCCATCACTGAATGCGCCCTCACTGTCCGCGCCGCCAGCGGGTGCATCAGCAGCCGTCTGCGCCCCGGCGCCGCTGTTGAAACCGGCCAGGACCTCGGGGGACACCGACGGAAGCGTTGCCAGCGCATCGGCATCCATCACCTGCGCGTCGTCAGCGGCCTGTGGCGCTGACATCGATGCAGGCATCGCATGCTCGAGGCCCTCGCCACGCCGCGACGCGGGCCTGCGCGTGCGATCGGGTCCGCGATCGCCGGCACGCTCGGTGCCGCGATCCGCATGACGATCCGCGCCGCGCTCGGCGCCCCGATCGGCATGACGATCCGGATGGCGTTCGCCACCGCGTTCGCCGGTGCGATCCGAACGCTCGCCGGTACGCTCCGCGCGATCGGACGAACGTTCAGCCGTCCGCTCCGCTGAGCGTTCACCTGTGCGATCGCCCGTTCGTTCCGCTGAACGTTCGCCCGTCCGTTCGCCCGTGCGGCGCCGGCTCGGTCGAGGGGCCGCCGCGCGCACCAGGTCGTCGTAGTAGATGAATTCGTCGCAGTTGTTGATCAGCAGTTCGGACGTCGAGTTCTTGACGCCGACGCCGATCACCGTCTTGGCGTTCTCGCGCAGCTTGCTGACCAGCGGCGAAAAGTCCGAGTCGCCGCTGATGATCACGAAGGTGTCGACGTGCGACTTCGTGTAGCAGAGGTCGAGCGCGTCGACCACCATCCGGATGTCCGCGGAGTTCTTGCCGGACATCCGCACGTGCGGAATCTCGATCAGCTCGAAAGATGCCTGGTGCATCGTCGCCTTGAATTCGCGATAGCGACCCCAGTCGCAATACGCCTTCTTCACGACGATGCTGCCCTTGAGCAGCAGGCGCTCGAGCACCTTGTTGATATCGAAGTCCTGGTACTTCGCTTCACGAACGCCCAGGGCGACGTTTTCGAAGTCACAGAAGAGCGCCATGCTCTTGGTGTCGTTTTGCCGGTCGGTCATCGTACGGTTTCCTAAGATCGGACACGACCCTAACACATGGCCCTCCAACGGCTGCCGGCGCGACGGGCGCGCCAGCGACCGGGTCGGTCAGGTGCGCGGCAACCCGAGCATCTGATCGATCTTGACGAAGTACTTGCGCGCGAACGCGAGCAGTTCGCCGTCGGTAGGATGGTCGAGCGATTCGACGCCGACAACCCGGCGCGCAAAGTCCGCGTTGTGGCTGTCGATGTGGTGGCGGAAGGCGACCTTGGCCTGGCCGGGGCCGACCAGCAGCACCTCGGGCGAATCGCCTGCGGCCGCGATGATCTCGTCGAAGAACTTGGCGTCTTCGGCCGAGTGGCCGGCGCCTACGCTGCCGGAGCGGTGGTGCACCTGGCGATGCCCGCCGTGGTGACGAACGATGGCCTTCTCGACGCCATCGGCCGAGAAGCCGATCACCCTGGCTTCACGGTGGTCGAGCCAGATCACTGAATGAATGTGAGACATGAAAACTCCGTGCTTGAGAAAAAAGCGGCGATGCATCGCCGGGATCTGATGAGTGGCTGATCAGACCGCACGACTCCGGTCGCAGCGCCCGACAAAGGGGCTGCAACGGCGCCGCGCGCTCTGAAGAGAACGCTTAAAGGCGGGCGTGGTGCTCGCCGCGCTGCTGCTCATCGCGCGACTGGCAGGTGATGCAACGCATGGCCAGCGGCTGCACGCGCAGCCGGGCTTCGCCGACATCCAGTCCGCAGCTGATGCAGGTGCCGTAGGTGCCATCGCCGATGGCCGACAGCGCGGCATCGATGGCGGCCAGTTCCTTGAGATCCCGATCCGCCTCGGCCAGATCGATCGCGCTCTCGGATGCAGCAAACGCCTGTTCGCCACTGTCGGTGCCGCCGCGCCCGCCTTCGGAGTCGTCAGCGGCCTGCTCTAGCTTGCCGCTTACCTCACCCCGCAATACCGCTGCCCGAGCCTGCAGCGCACGTGTCAGCGCCTGCAGATCTTCTTGTTTCATTGTCATTGATGGCCTCCTGGTCCAATGCGTCTCAACCACAATTGTCATGCTACGCAGCGGTGGCCGTCTGTCATTGACCGAACTCAATGCAATCGGGGCAGGCAGGCTTTCAGTCGGGTGAAATCAGATCCACCGCATCGGTGATCAGCGCATCGAGCCCCCATTCGAACAGCAGCGCGGCGCGCTGCGGATCGTTGACGGTGTAGCTGAAGACCTTCAGACCCAGCCGATGGGCCTCGGCGATCAGTGCCGCATCCAGGCGGTGATGATTGACATCGATGGCCACGCAGCCCAGCGCCGCCGCACGATCGGCCCAGTCGGGCGGCATTTCGTCGAGCAGCAGCGCACGCGGCAGATTCGGCGCCGCCCGGGCAGCCGCGGCGAGCGCGACCTCGGAGAACGAGGAAAGCAGCGGCCCGACCTCGGCATCGGCCCACAAGGCCCGAGCTTCGAGGGCCGCCGCCGCGCCGGTTTCGGCTTCACGTCCCGGACAGGGCTTGATCTCGATGTTGGCCAGGCAGGCGTTGGCGCGCAGCCAGCGTGCGACCCGCGCCAACGTCGGGATGCCTTCCCCGGCATGCGCCGCCGAATGCCAGCCGCCCGCATCGAGCCGCGACAATTCGCCCAGGCTGAGCCCGGCGACCCGGCCGCGGCCGTCGGTCGTGCGATCGACCATCGGATCGTGCATCAGGATCAGCGTGCCGTCGGCCGACAGCTTCACATCGAACTCGAACATCCGGTAGCCCAGGCTTGCGCCATGGCGGATCGCCGCCAGCGTGTTCTCGGGCGCTAGCTTCCCGGCGCCGCGGTGAGCCCATCGGCTCGGGTACGGCCAGGCTTGCCGACTCATGCTCATTTCTCCGTCTCGACCAGTCCCTTGACGAACCATCGCTGCATCACCACCACGACCAGCACCGGGGGCAGCATCGCCAGAATGGCGGTGGCCATCACCAGGTTCCACTCGGTGGCCGCATCCCCGCCGGAGATCATCCGCTTGATGCCGATGACCACCGTGTACATCGACTCCTGCGTGGTGATCAGCAGCGGCCACAGGTACTGGTTCCAGCCGAGGATGAACAGGATCACGAACAGCGCCGCGATGTTGGTGCGCGACAGCGGCAGCAGGATGCTCCAGAAGAAGCGCATCGGTCCCGCGCCGTCGATGCGCGCCGCCTCGGTCAGTTCGTCGGGGATCGTCAGAAAGAACTGCCGGAACAGGAACGTCGCGGTCGCCGAAGCGATCAGCGGCAGGGTCAGGCCCGTGTAGGTGTCGATCAGCTTCAGGTCGCTCATCACCTGGTAGGTGGGCATGATGCGCACCTCCACCGGCAGCATCAGCGTCACGAAGATCATCCAGAAGCAGGTCTGCCGAAACGGGAAGCGGAAATAGATCAGCGCAAAGGCGGAAATCAGCGAGATCGCGATCTTGCCGATCGCGACCGTCAGCGCCATCACCAGGCTGTTGAACAGCATCCGCCCGACCGCGGCCTGGCTGTTGCCTGCGCCGCTGGCCAGCACCTCGGTGTAATTGGCGATCAGCCGGTCGCCGGGAATCAACGACATCGGCGCGGCCATCACCTGCTGCTGCGTCTGCGTCGAGGCGACGAAGGCCACGTACAGCGGCAGCATCACCAGCGCCACGCCGGCAATCAGCACCAGATAGGTGATGACATCCAGAACTCGATTGCGATCGACCATCGTCACGCCCCTGCCATCAGTACTGGACCTTCTTTTCGACGTAGCGGAACTGCAGGACCGTCAGCACGATGACCATCGCCATCAAGACCACCGACTGGGCCGCCGAACCGCCGATGTCCAGGGACTTGAACCCGTCGTGATAGACCTTGTAGACCAGAATTTCGGTCGACTTGCCGGGACCGCCGCCGGTCGCCGCGTCGACGATCGCGAAGGTGTCGAAGAACACATAAACCACGTTGATCACGAACAGGAAGAACGTGGTCGGCGAGAGCAGCGGGAAGATGATCGACCGGAAGGTCCGCCATGCGCCGGCGCCATCGATCGCGGCGGCCTCGATCACTGAGCGGGGGATCGACTGCAGGCCGGCCAGAAAGAAAATGAAGTTGTAGCTGACCTGCTTCCACACGGTGGCCAGGATGATGAGGATCATCGCCTGATCGCCATCGAGCACATGGTTCCAGGTGATGCCCACCGCGCTCAGCCAGTGCGTCGCGATGCCCAGTGTCGGATTGAACAGGAACATCCACAGCACGCCGGCAATCGCCCAGGCCACCGCGTAGGGCCAGATCAGCAGCGTGCGCAGCAGCAGCTTGGCGCGCACCGCGCGGTCGGCGAAATAGGCCAGCACCAGGCTGAAGCTCAGACCGATCACGGTGGCGCTCAGCGAGAACACCGCGGTCACCTGCATCGAGTTCAGGTACAGCGGGTCGCTGAACAGCGTCTTGAAGTTCTCAAGCCCGACGAACTCGAGGTTGCCGCCGAAGGCATCCTGGATGAACACCGACTGGAACAGCGCCTGGCCTGCCGGCCAGTAGAAGAACACCGAGACAATGGCCAGTTGGGGCAGCAGCAGGGCCCAGGGCAGCCAGCCCGACTTGAAGATGACGCGTTTTTCCATGGACCCGATCGATCGGAAAAGCACGCACCCGCGCGCCTCCACTCAACGGAGGATCAGCGCGGGTCGCGCGGAGGACCTCAGTCCCGGGCGGTGCGCTCGAAACGGGCCAGCAGATCGTTGGCGCGCGAGGTCATCTTGCCCAGTGCCTGCTTGGCCGTCTGCTTGCCCGCGAACAGGCCCTCCATCTCCTCGTGCACGACGTCGCGGATCTGCACGAAGTTGCCCAGCCGCACGCCGCGTGACTTGTCAGTGGTCTTGACGATCATCTGCTGGACCGACACGTCGGTGCCCGCGTTCTTGTCGTAGAAGCCGCTTTGCTTCGTCAGTGCATACGAAGCCATGGTCAGCGGCAGGTAACCGGTCTGCTGGTGCCACTGCGCCTGCACCTCGGGGCCGGACAGGAAGGTGAAGAACTTCGCAATGCCCTTGTACTCGGCCGGCTTCTTGCCCGACATCACCCACAGGCTGGCGCCGCCGATGACCGAGTTCTGCGGTGCGCCGGCCACGTCGGTGTAGTACGGCAGCTTGGCGATGCCGAAATTGAACTTGGCATTGGTCTTGATGTTGGCGTATGCCGCCGAGCTGCCGGTGAACATCGCGCAC
>DAONCJ010000207.1:0-6552 GCA_035401985.1 Burkholderiaceae bacterium
ATCATCAGCTGCAGCAGCTGACGCACCTCGGTCTGGAATCCCAGTGTTTCTTTCATGTCGCCCATGGTCGCGGTGTCGGTTGTCGGTCGGTTGTGGGTCGGTTGCAAAGCGGGCCGGTCGGAAGCTGCCGGTCCGGATCGGGGGACTTGGGGGGCGGAGCCGGTCTTTTCAAGAGGCGCGCTGAGTTTTTCCCGCCAGCACCCGTTCCAGTTGCTCGAGCATCCGCGGCTGCGCGGTTGCCGCGAGATTGAAGCGCATCCAAGTGCTGGGCCGCTGGTCCGGCAGAAAGAGACTGCCGGGCGCCATCAGGAATCCGCGATCCAGCATCGCCTGCGCCACCGGGTTGGTGTCCACGCCGCTGTCGACCCACAGGAACATGCCCACCGGGGGACTGGCGAACGGGCGCAGCCCGAGCTTCTCGATGGCACGCAGGGCCGGTTCGCGGGCGCGCGCCAGCCGGCTTCGCAGCCGATGCAGATGCCGCCGGTAGTGCCCTTCGGACAGCACGCGACAGACCACGCGTTCGCCCAGTTCCGGACTGGTCAGCCCGATCAGCATCTTCAGGTCGGTGAGTTCCCGGGCAAGTTCCGGCCCGCAGGCGATGAACCCGACCCGCAGGTTCGCTGCCAGCGTCTTGGAAAACCCGCCGACGTATATCACCCGCTGCAGCTGATCGAGCGCGGCCAGCCGCAGGCACGGCGACACCGCCGGGCCCGGATGCAGATCACTGTAGACATCGTCCTCGATCACCCGGAAGTCGAACTCGTGAGCCAGGCGCAGCAGCTGGAACGCATTGGCCGAGCCGATCCCGGTGCTGGTCGGGTTGTGCAGCACCGACGAAGTGACGAAAAGCTTGGGCCGGTGTTCGGCAGCGAGCGCCCGCAGCCGGACCAGGTCCGGACCATCGGACAGGCGGGGAACACCGATCAGACGGGCGCCCAACTGGGTGTACCGTCCGAACAGAAGGAACCATGATGGCTCCTCGATCAGCACTGTATCGCCAGGAACCAGGAACCGTTGGGCGATCAGATCGAGTGCCTGCGTGACGCCATTGGTCGTGACGATCTGCTCCGGCTCGGCATCGATCTCGAGTTCGGCCAGCCTTGTCTGCAGCTGCTGCCTTAACGGCAGATAGCCTTGAGGATGGCCATAGTCGAGATACGCCGCCCCGCTGCTGCGGCCCAGTGCGCGCAGGCTCGCACTGATCAGGCCTTCGTCCAGCCAGTCGGGCGGCAGCACGCCGCCGCCCGGCATGTCGCGCGGTGGCAGCCGCTTGAACATGTTGCGCAGCAGCCAGACCACATCGAGCTGACCGGACGGTGCGTCGGCCCAGCCGCGAGCCGGTCCGGCCGGAACGCCGGCGTCGCGTCCGCGCACGAAGAAGCCGGCGCCGCGCCGGGATTCAAGGTAGCCGCGGGCGATCAGCCGGTCGTAGGCCTCCACGACCGTGAACCGCGACACACTGTGCTCGGCCGAGAAGGCCCTGATCGACGGCATGCGGCCGCCCGGTCGTATCGCACGCTCGTCGATCCGGGCGGCATACCAGCCGACGATCTGCTCGACCAGCGTCACATCGCTGGCATGCGACAGAAAAGATCGGCCCGGTGCTTCGTTCGCACGCCCCACCACTGTGACGGTCCCTTTCCCAGTCCTCTGTTTGAGATTGATTGCTGACTGTACCGGTACTGTAGCGACGCGGTGATTTAAAGTCCAAGCCATGAATGCGACGAACGTTCGGAACAAGCACCGCGAATGGCAAGGCATGGCGCTGGCCCTGGTCGGCGTGGTGATCTTCGCCGGCACGCTCCCCGCCACCCGTGTGGCGGTCGCCTGGTTCGACCCGTGGTGGGTCGGATGCGCAAGGGCGGTCGGCGCCGGAGCACTGGGTGCACTGACGCTGTGGCTGACGGGCTCGCCACGCCCGGCGCGCCGCCACTGGCGGGCCATCGCATTGACGTCGGCTGGTGTGGTGCTCGGGTTCCCCCTGCTCACCTCATTGGCGATGCAGGTCAGCCACGCATCGCATGCCGCCATCGTCATTGCGGTGCTGCCGTTCGCGACCGCCCTGATGGCCGCCTGGCGCCTTGGCGAACGCAAGCCGGCGCGTTTCTGGATCGGCGCCGCGCTGGGGTCGCTGGTCGTGCTCGTGTTCGCTCTGTACCGCAGCGGCGGGCGACCCGGCCTGCACGATCTGATCCTGCTTGCGGCGGTCGCTGCCGCTGCGCTGGGCTATGCGGAAGGCGGCCGTCTGGCCGGCGTGTTCGGCGGCTGGCAGTCGATCTCCTGGGCACTGATCGCCGCTGCGCCGCTGATGCTGCCAGCCACCGCGTGGCTTGCTTTCCGGCAGCCATTCGGGCAGATCCCGCTCGGCGCCTGGGCTGCTTTCGGGTATGTGACGGTCTTCAGCCAGTGGCTGGGGTTTCTGTTCTGGTATGGCGGCATGCAGCGCGCCGGGGTGGCCGCCGCCTCGCAGGTGCAGTTGCTGCAGCTGTTCTTTTCGCTGGCGATTGCCGCGATCTTCCTGGGCGAGCAGGTCGGCGTCGCCGAATGGGCCACGGCCGCGTCCGTGATCGGCCTGATCCTGTGGGGACGGATGCCCGGCAAGCCGTCGCCTGCCTCCTAGACCTCGGGGTGCCTGGAACTGCGTGAGCGCGTGTCCGACCCTGCCTTGGAATGCATGACGTCCGCCCGCTGCGCGGCGGCTTCGGCAGCGACCGGGTCGTCGCGACGCTTCCCCTCGGAAGCTGCGGACGCCCCCGACGCAGCCGACGCAGCCGACGCAGCCGACGCAGCCGACGCAGCCGACGCGGCACGACGCTCGGCAGTACGGCGGTCTGCCGCTCGCTGATCGGCGGTGCGGCGTTCGGATGCCCGCCGCTCGGCCGGGCGCCCATCGCTGCTGGCCGACAGAGCGCCATAGGCGAGGCCGGCGGCCGGGCGCTCGTGACGGCCCGCGTCGACCTCGAGTCCGATCAGGTTGCCTTTCGGAGACAGCGGCAGGCAGACCGGCGCGCCACCGTGCCGTACCGCCACCACGCGCACGAAGGCAAGACCGAGCCCCGCGCCCCCGACCGAATCGCCCGCCTGACGCCAGAAAGGCTCGAACAGGCGCGCGCGTGTCCCTGCGTTCATCGTCGCGCCTTCATCGCCGACGGCGACCCGCCAGCGACCCGGCGCGCCGGGTTCGACTCGCAGGCACACCGCCCCATCGGGCGGTCCGTGCGTGAAGGCGTTCTCGACCAGATTCATCATCGCCCGTCTCAACAGTTCGGCATCCCCGATCAGCGGCGCGCCATCGATCTCCAGGCTGGGATGGACACGCAGCGACAAGCGTGGTCCGCGCTCGGGCGTCCAGGCCAGATCGACCACCTGCTGCCCCAGGTCGACGAGTTCGAGCGGGTCGGCTCGCAGCGGACGCAATTCCGCCCGCGACAGATGCACGAAACCACCGGCCACGGACAACGCGTAGCGGGCATGCCGGGCGATTCCTTCAAGCTCGGGCACATGCTCCTGCCTCTCGATCAGCCGTTCCGCCAGCGAAACGATGGCGATGTGAGGGGCTCGCAGATCGTGTGACAGGAATCTCACCATCTGGTCGCGCTCACGCTCTGCATTGCGCAGCGCACTGATGTCGACGAACTGGATCAGGCGCAGCCGCCGCTGAGGCCCCTCATCGCCCACAGCCACTTCGGCGCAATCGATCAGCCAGTCCGTGCCATCCTGGTCCCTCACCTCACTGCGGCCCAGAGGACAGGCAGGCGCCGCCCAGCCGAACGGCTGCGATAAATCCGCGGGACTCTCGCCGATCGTCGCCGGCCAGGTCCCCCACTTGTCCCGCCAGGGCTTGTTGCGATAGACCACCAGCCCCTCTTCGGCCGCGACAATGGCCGGATTGGGAAGACCGTCCATGACGCCTGCCAGCAGGCTGTGCAGTCCCAGCAGTCGATTGGCCGACTGCTCGAGCTCCATCAGATCTCGCATCACCGGCTCGCGGGCCGCGCCAGGGGGAAGCGTGTCGAAGCTGATCCACGCCGGCACCTTGCCCAGCGAGCGCGACTGGGACCGCAGGTGCGACACGGCGATCGCCAGCCGGCGCCAGCTCCACAGTGGCACCGACAGGCCCAGCGCGAGCACCAGGCCCGCGGGCGGGTACCACATCCCCCGCTGCAGCGCGAGCACGCTGAGCCAGAGCACACCCGCGATCAGAAGACCGACCATCAGCGCCCCGGCAACCGGCTTGAGCTGATACAGCAGGATCATGGCCGCGCACAGCGCCAGCACGATCGAGACTGCATGCAGCCAGGGCGAGCCGCGCTGAATCGGTCGCCCTGCGTCCAGCGCGCTGTAGGCGGCAGCATGCAGATGCAGGCCCGGGACGAGCCGATGCCCATCGGCAAACGAGGCCGTGCTGTGCCGGTCGCCCAGGCCAGCGGCCGACACGCCGACGATCGCCACGCGGCCGGCCAGCCGCTCTCGCGGGACTTCACCGCGCAGCAGCGCACCGGCCGACACACGAGTCGGCAGCGCTTCCAGGCGGCTGAGCAGCATCCGGTGGGTCGTTGGCCAGCTGCCACTGGCCAGCGCACGATCACTGGCGGTGCGGCCCGCTTCGGCCAGTGCGCGGGCGGCCAGTTCAGGCAGCGCCTCGGGGCGCTGCCCGGCACCCGCCAGTTCCCTGCTGGCCACCAGCGCCGCCAGCGCGAACGCCGGCAGCCCGGCCTCGTTGAGGTACAAGCTGCAGACAGAGCCATCGCGGTCGACGGCGAAGTGCGAATGGCCCATCGACGCCTGCTGGCCGAAAGCAGGGACCGGATAGACCGGCCATGAAAGAGTCGACCCGCCGGACTGCGAAGTGGCTGGCAGAACGGCGCGCGCGCTCGGGGCAAGCGCAGCAAGGCTGGCGGCCAGCAGACGGTCGCCGGCGTCCTCCTCGATCAGCAGCAGGTCGAAGGCGACCACCCGTACGCCAGCAACCCGCAGACGGTCGACCAGCGCGGCCTGGATCGACCGCTTCCACGGCCAGCGACCGACCTGCGCCACGCTGTCGTCATCGATCTCGACGAGGATCAGGTCGGGAGAAGGCGGGATCGGGGCGAACCGCTGCAGGGTGTCATAAGCGAACTGGTCAGTGCCTTCCAGGCGCCCGCCCACGCTGTAGTTGCCCCCGCCGGAAGCGATCCACACGGCAACGGCCGACAGCAGACACAGCAGTGTCAGCCACTCGCCGAGCAGCCGACGTCGGGTCACCTGCACGCGTGGTTCCTCAGCGACCCTGGGCGCCGACGAGTCCCCCGGAGCCCAGCGTCACGGGTCGGCCGTCGGAACTTCGGAGCGGGTCGGGAACGACCCAGCTGGCCGGCGCCGACGGCGGCGTGGCCACCCGATCGGGCGCTGTCAGCGTGAGGGTGGCCGAGGCAGCGCCCGGCGGCAGCCCGTCGATCACCAGGCTGACCGACCGGCCAGCCGCCGTGCTGGACACCACATGGTGCCGGACGAGTTCCCCTGCGGGTCCCTGCCAGCGGACTTCGATCCGGGAATCGTGGCCGGGCGGCACGGGCCAGTGCAGTTCGATCCGTTCACCGTCGGTCGCCACCGCCGGTGGCCTGGGCACGCCGCGCCATTCGAGGCGGCGCGGAACGCCGAAAGGGCCGGCGCGCGCGGCGGCATCGACCGAGGCGACACGCCAGTAGCGCACACCTTCGCCGGCCTCGCTCGCCAGGACTTCAGTCTCGGTCGACGTCACCTGGCGCTCGAGGACGATCGCAGCGAAGTCGTCGGCGCCGGCAAGCTGGACCCGGTAGGCCTGGACCCCTGTCACCGGCTGCCAGTCCAGCATCGCAGCCGTTCCGAAGTGGATCTCCCCTTGGGCGCGCGGGCCTGGCTGCGGCGCAACGGGGCGCGCCCTCACCATGATCTGGCCCTGCGCCTCGTAGCCTTCCAAGCGGTTGGGGTCGATGGCCCGCACCCGCGCGAAATGCACGCCGTCGTTGCGGCTGTCCATGGACACCTGCGGCTCGGTCACGACGGTCTGCAGCAGCGGCCGCTCGAATCGCTCGTCGGCAGCCACCTCGACGCGATAGGCGGCGGCGCCGGGCACCGGCGCAAAAGCGATCCGGAACCCGATGGTCTCGACCGTGCGCCCCAATGGGCTCAGGTCGGGAGCCGGCAGCAGCGCACGCGGCTCACTGACCTTGCCCTTGGGATCGGCGGTCGATCCGAAGCCCGCCGCAACACCCGCGGCCGCGTCGGCGCCGCTCCAGGCCACCGCGCCGGTCAGCACTTCGGTGGTGGCCAGACTGTCCAGAGCCCCGACCCTGAACTGCGTCCCTCGGACTGCAGCCGTGGCATGCGGCGAGCGGATCAGGAAGGGTCGCGTTCGACCCGGCTGGGCGACCGCTTCGACCCGACCTCGCTCGAGCCGGATCAGCGCATCGATGGTCTTTTCGTCGTGATAGCGCCGCAGCCGCTCCAGCCGCACGGCGCTGGCCGGCGCGATCCGCAGGCGGCTGCCGTCGGGCAGCTCAACCGTGACCACAGCATCAGGCCCGGTTT
>DAONCJ010000208.1:0-6550 GCA_035401985.1 Burkholderiaceae bacterium
GTCGCCTTCGTTGGTGCGGCCCGCGTAGGTGAAGTAGCCCTTCTTGGACCAGTCGGCCAGGTTGGCCAGGTGCTTCTCGTGCAGCGCCGTATCGACCGACATGCGCGCCTTCAGGCCGCCAAAGCCGTTGTTTTCGGTGGCGAAAAGCACGTTGTGCCAGGCTGAGAAATTCTCCATGTGCACCCAGCTTGGCCAGCTGGTGGTGTAGCCGCACTTGGTCGCACCGGCGGCTTTGACCTTGGCCGCGGCAGCGGCGACCTCGGGCCAGGTCTCGGGCGGCTTCGATACGCCGGCCGCGGCGAGCGCATCCTTGTTGAAGTAGAAGACCGTCGTCGAGCTGTTGAACGGGAACGACAGCATCTCACCCTGGCGGGTGGTGTAGAAGCCCGCCACCGCCGGCACATAGGCCGCACGGTCGAACTTTTCACCGGCGTCCTTCATGATCTTTTCGACCGGGACGATGGCGCCCTTGGAGGCCATCATCGTGGCGGTGCCGACCTCGAACACCTGCACGATGTGCGGCGCGCTGCCGGCCCGGAACGCGGCAATCGAGGCGGCAAGCGTCTCGGGGTAGGAACCCTTGAACACCGGCACGATCTTGTAGTCGGGCTGGCTCTTGTTGAAGCGGTCGGCCAGGGTGTTCAGGCGGTCGCCCAAGGTGCCCGTCATGGCGTGCCACCATTGAATCTCGGTCGCCGCCGCGGCGGTGCCGGACAGGGCCATCAGCGTCAGGCAGACGCCCGACAGTCGGAACAAGGGTTTCATCTCCATCTCCTCGGTGGAATAACACTGGATTATTTTGGTTTTGGATGACAAGCATACGACACGTGCCGAAAGGCCGGCGTCCCGCCTTGCGGGGCGGCCGCGCCTGCTCAGGGCGATCGCGGCGGTTTGCTGCCCAGTATCGGCTCGCCGCTGTCGCGCTCGGCCACGGCCTGGTGAAAGCCCGCCTCCTGCGCCCGCTGCTTGAACCACATCCCCTCCGGCGAATGCCGGGTCATGCCGTCGAACAGCGTCGCGAGAGTCTGGGTGGTGCGCATCCCCATGTTGTCGAACGCGCTGTTGATCGCGGTCTTCTGCATCCACAGCTGATTCTTGGGCACGCCCTTCATGCGGTCGGCCAGGCGCTGCACGGCCGCATCGAGCTCATCATCGGGCACGGCCTGGCTGACCAGCCCGATGCGCTCGGCCTCGCGGCCATCGATCAGGTCACCAGTGAACAGCATCCGCTTGGCGCGCTCGGCGCCGACCCGATAGACCCACATCATCGTGGTCGGGCAGCCCCACACGCGCGCCGGCGGATAGCCGATCTTCGCGCTCTCGCCCATCACCACCAGATCGCAGGACAGCGCGATGTCGCTGCCGCCGGCCACCGCATAGCCCTGCACTTTGCAGATGGTCGGCTTGTAGCTGCGCCACAGCGACAGGAAGCACTGCGTGTTGTGGTCCATCAGCTGGAAGTCGATCATCGGGTCCCAGGGCATCTCCTGGCTGCCGCCCGAGCCGCGCGGCGCTTCCGCGGCCAGCTTCAGGTCATAGCCGGCACAGAACGCGCGGCCCTCGCCGGCCAGCACGATCACGTGCACGAGGTCGTCGCGATTGGCCTGCTCGACCGCGTGACGGATCTCGTCGGGCATTCCGCGGGTGATCGCATTCAGCCGTTCGGGGCGATTCAGCGTGATGTAGGCGACGCGATCGTCGCGCCGGTAGGTCAGCGTCTGGTAGTCCATCGGAGCCTCGCTTCAAAAGGAACGCGGGCGCCGGCGCCCATCAGGCCGCCGGTCGCTCGAGATAATCGGCAATGCGCTCGCCGAGCGCGTGCACGATACTGTCACGCGAGCGCTCCAGGCGTTCGAGCGGCCCGCCTACGCCCACGCCGAGCCGCTCACCGCCCGCGCCCATCGGCAGCGCCATCGCGATGATGCCCACGCCCTCGGTGACCGTTCCACGCGAGAAGGCATAGCCCTGGAGCCGCGTCTGCGCGACCTGTTCGAGGACAAAGGCAGGGTCGACGACCGGCGCGCCGCGCCCGAGCCGGGCATTGGTGCGCTGGGCCAGCGCCACGATCTGCGCGTCGTCATGCGAGGCGAGCAGCGCCCATCCCATGCCCGACTGGCAAAGCAGCCGGCGGGTTCCGGGAGGCACATTGAACTGGATCGCCTGACGGCTGAGGATCACCTGCACATAGTGGGCGTACAGGTCGTTCTCGACCGCCAGGATGGCGGTCTGGCCGGTCGCGGCGGACACCTCTTCGAGCAGCGCGAGCAGGCGCCCGCCCTGGAACAGAAAGTCGATGACCCAGTCGCCCAGGTTGGCCAGGCGCGCACTCGGGAAGAAGGCATGGGCTCGCAGATCGTGGCGCAGGTAGCCCAGCGAGGCCATGCTCTTCATCAGCACCAGCGTGCTGCTCAACGGATAGCCGAAATGTTCGGCCACCTCGCGAACCGACACCTGACGACGAACCTCGCGCATGTACTCGAGGATCTCGAACACGCGGCCGGCGGTCTTGATGACCGCCGCTTCGCCTGTCCCCGTCGCCATCGGCGCCGCCTCGCGGCTGGCGGACTGGCTCAGCCCCGCCCGCCCAGCGTGTTGCGGGCGACCACCCACTTGTGCACCTCGGTCGGGCCTTCGTACACGCGCTGCAGACGCACGTCGTTGGCCATCTGCTGCAGCGGCAACTCCTTGGTCATGCCCATCGCGCCATACAGCTGCATCGCGCGGTCGATGATCTCCCAGGCCATCTCGGTGGCGTAGGCCTTGATCATGGAGACCTGGGTGCGCGCGTCGCGCTTGTTGTCGATGCGCCAGGCGGCCTCGTAGGTCATCAGCCGGCAGGCATGGATGCGCGTGGCGGCATCGGCGATCCACCATTGCACGGCCTGCCGCTCGGACAGCGGCACACCGAAGGTCGAGCGCTGCGGCGCGTACTCGACCATCATGTCCAGCGCGCGCTGGGCTCGGCCGATGCACCAGGCGGCCATCTGCACGCGGCGCGTCGACAGACGCTCCTGCATCGGCGCAAAGCCGCGGCCTTCTTCGCCCAGCAGTTGGCCCTCGTGCACGCGGCAGTTCTCGAGCGAGATCTCGTAGGTGTAATGGCCGCCCAGCATCGGAATTTTGCGCTCGATGTTGAAGCCCGGCGTGCCCTTGTCGACGATGAAGGCCGAGATGCCGCCGCGCGAGCCCTTCTCGCGGTTGGAAGAGGCCATCACGATGGTGAAGTCGGCCGCTTCGGCGCGACTGATCCAGATCTTGCGGCCATTGAGCACCCAATGATCGCCCTGGCGTTCAGCCTTCGACTTCATCGCGGCCGGATCGCCGCCGGCGCCGGGCTCGGAGATGGCGATGGCCGAGACCATTTCGCCGCGCGCATAGGGCTCGAGATAGCGCTCCTTCTGCGACGGGCTGGCGGTCAGCATCAGCATGCGCAGGTTGGGCGAATCGGGCGGCAGCGTGTAGGGCACGATCGTGCGGCCGATGGCCTCGTTGACCGCGACCATCGGCACCACGGCCAGGTTCGAGCCGCCCATCTCCTCGGGCGCATCCAGACCCCAGAGGCCCAGGTCGCGCGAGCGCTGATCGACCCGTGCGTACTCTTCCTTGGTCAGGGCATGGCCCTGGCCCGCCGCTTCGCGCGCGAGAATGTTCTTCTCGAGCGGAATCAGTTCTTCGTCGACAAATCGCTTGACCAGATCGGCCAGCATGCGGTGTTCATGGTCCAGTTCAAAGTTCATTTGCTTGCGCCTCCACGTTTCAAAGCCTGCCAGTCCTCCTCGGTCCATCCGAGCAGGTCCTCGGCACCCGATGTGCGCAGATGCGCGCCGCCATCGATGGTGACCATTTCTCCGTTGACGTAACCGGCCTCGTCGCTCACCAGGTAGGTGGCGAGGTTGGCCAGTTCGATGTGTTCGCCGACGCGGCCCAGCGGGTTGCGCGTCTCGGGTCCCGCGCTGTTGGCACGCTTCTCGGGGCGCAACTGCCCCCAGGCGCCGGGCGTGGGAAACGGCCCGGGCGCGATCGCGACCAGCCGGATGCCGTACTTGCCCCACTCCACCGCCAGGCTCTTGGTCATCGCCAGCACGCCCGACTTGGCGATGGCCGACGGCACGGTGAACGCGCGCCCGGTGATGGTCGAGGTCGACAGGATGCTGAGCACCACGCCCTTGTGGCGCTTCTCGATCCAGTGGCGGCCAGCGGCCATCGTGCAGTGGATGGCGCCGTGCAGCGTGGGACCGAGGATCGCGTCGATGGCGCGCGAGGACAGCTGATCGGTGCGCGCGACGAAGGTGGCGGCCGCGTTGTTGACCAGCACATCGAGCGGCGCGCGGTCCCAGAGGCTGCCGATCATCTGCTCGACCGCGTGGGGATCCTTGATGTCGCACTGATGAACGCCGACCGGCTGACCGGTCTCGGCGGTGATCGAGGCGGCGGTTTCCTGGAGCACTTCCAGTCGCCGCCCTGCCAGGTGCACGTGCGCACCGAGCGAGGCAAAGCGGCGGGACATCGCGGCCCCCAGGCCGCTGCCGCCGCCGGTGACCAGAATCTGCTTGCCTGCGAGCAGTTCGCTAGTGAACATGATGCTTTCCTTCTGCCTGGATCAGGCGGCCGGTGCTGACTGCCGGATGACGCCCTCGGCGGTCAGCGCGTCGATCTCTGCAGCGGAGAATCCCCCCTCGGCAAGGATTTCGGCGGAATGCTCACCGAGCAGCGGTGCGAACGACCGGACCTGCGCGGGTGAGCTCATGAAACGGGTCGGCGGACGCACGTAGCGGATGGTGCCCTGTCCGGGCATCTCGGCCGTCTGCAGGAAATCGACAGCCTTCAGGTGCGGATGCTCGGGCAGTTCGTCGAGCGAGTAGATCGGCGTGGCGGGCACATCGAGCCGGTCGCAGATCGCCATCCACTCCGCGGTGGTCTTGCCACGGGAAATCTCACCCAGGTGACCGTAAAGCGCGCGCACATGCTGGTTGCGGCGCTGCCGGTCGTGCAGCTCGTAGCGCGCGATCAGATCCTCACGCCCGGCGATAGTGAAGAACGCCTCCCAATGGTCGCCGGTGTAGGGCAGCATCGCAATGAACCCGTCCCGCGTGGCAGCCGGTTTGCGCCCGCCCGTCAGGAGTCGGGCATAGCCGGCCGGCCCCTCCTGCGGATCGAAGGAGAGGCCCCCGAGGTGTTCGGCCAGCACGAAGGAGGCCATGGTCTCGAGCATCGGCACTTCGACCTGCTGCCCCTGGCCGTGGCGCTCGCGGTGGAACAGCGCGGCAAGCACCGCATTGACCACCGCCATGCCGGTCGTCTTGTCGGCGATCAGGCTGGGCACGTAGTCTGGCAGCGACTGCTGAACGAGGTTCAGGCCGACCAGCCCGCACGCGGCCTGGATGATGTCGTCGAAGGCCGGTCGGTCGCGGTCGGGGCCGTCCTGGCCAAAGCCGGTTGCCACGCAATAGACGATGCCGGGATTGAGCTTCGCCACGCGCTCGTAGCCGAAGCCCAGGCGCTCGATGGCCGCGACCCGCATGTTGTGCACCAGCACGTCGGCCGTGGGAATCAGCCGTTCGAGCGCGGCCTGTCCCTTCGCCGACTTGAGGTCGATGGACAGCGAGCGCTTGTTGCGATTCATCGCGAGAAAGATCGAGCTCATGCCCGGCGTGCGCGACACCCCGTTGGCACGCATCAGATCGCCTTCAAGGGCTTCGACCTTGATGATCTCTGCTCCGTAGTCGCCCAGGATCTGAGTGGCCATCGGGCCGAGCACCACGGAAGTCAGGTCGAGGATGCGGACACCGGCGAGCGGGCCGGTGACGGCGGTTTGCGGGGAACGTGGGGTCATTTCGGGGCCGGTCGGCACGCGCCCGGACAAACGGGTATTGGGGTCAGGCGTCAAACACAATTGTGTTGCACGATAACACGCAGCTGCGATGCCGCCGTTTCAGCAATTGAACGATCCGGGCGCGGTTGCGGGTGCGATCCGGCCGGTCCAAGATGCGGGGTCCGCGGCCCACCCCTGCCGCCCGTCTTCCTCGACAGTGTACCGACCATGACCATCCTGCTTGTCCGCCACGGCGAAACCCCGCTCAATGCCGCCCGCATCATGCAACCTCCCGATACGCCGCTCAGCGCGCGTGGCGCGGCGCAGGCCGCGGCGGTTGCCCAGCGCCTGGTCGGCACGCCGCTGGCCGGCATCCTCAGCAGCGACATGCCGCGGGCACTGAACACCGCGCAAGCCATCGCCGATGCGGTCGGCCTGCCGATCCAGACCACGCCGCTGCTGCACGAACGCAATTTCGGCGATCTGCGCGGCAAGCCATACGACACGCTCGGCTTCGATCCCTTCGCCATGGACGGCGCGCCACCCGGAGGCGAATCGGTGCCCGAGTTTCTGGCCCGTGTGGCCCTGGCTTTCGAGCATGCCCGGCAATTGCGTTCGACGCTGAATGGCCCGCTCGCTGTGGTGTCGCATGGCCTGGTGATCAAGGCGATCCTGGCCAACCACGCCCGCCTGCCGAACGGGGTGGCCGTGCCGGCGCGCGTCGGCAACACCTCGGTG
>DAONCJ010000209.1:0-6534 GCA_035401985.1 Burkholderiaceae bacterium
CCGAGTAGGTCAAGGCGGTGCGGCCCGATGCCATCATGGCCACCGGCCGCACCGACTATCCGAACCAGGTCAACAACGTCCTGTGCTTTCCGTTCATCTTCCGTGGCGCGCTGGACGTCGGCGCCACGACCATCACCCGCCAGATGGAGGTGGCCGCGGTTCGCGCGGTGGCCGATCTGGCGCGCGCCGAGCTCTCGGATGTCGTGGCCACCGCCTACAGCTCGATGCCGCTGCAGTTCGGGCCCGAGTATCTGATCCCCAAGCCTTTCGACCCCCGTCTGATCGTGCGCATCGCGCCGGCGGTCGCCAAAGCCGCGATGGACAGTGGTGTGGCCACGCGCCCGATCGCCGATTTCGATGCTTACCGTGCGCAGCTCGAGCAGTTCGTCTATCACTCGGGCAATTTCATGAAGCCGATCTTCGCGACCGCCAAGCGCGCGCCGCGCAAGCGGGTGATCTACGCCGAGGGAGAGGACGAGCGGATTCTGCGCGCCACGCAGGTGGTGATCGACGAGCAGCTGGCGCGGCCGATCCTGGTCGGGCGGCCCGCCGTCATCGCCAAGCGCATCGAGCAGTTCGGTCTGCGCCTGAAGCCAGGCGTCGATTTCGAAGTGGTCAATCCCGAGTGGGACGAGCGCTATCGCGAGTTCTGGATGGAATACTGGCAGTTGGCCGAGCGCAAGGGAGTCACCGCGCAGTACGCCAAGATCGAGATGCGCCGGCGCCTGACCCTGATCGGCGCCATGATGGTGAACAAGGGCATGGCCGACGGCATGATCTGCGGCACGTTCGGCACCCATGCGCTGCATCTGCACTACATCGATCAGGTCATCGGCAAGCGGCCGGGCGCCACGGTCTATGCGGCGATGAACACGCTGATGCTGCCCAACCGCCAGCTGACGCTGGTCGACACCCACGTCAACGTGGCGCCGACCGCCGAGCAGTTGTGCGAGATCACGCTGCTGGCCGTCGAGGAACTGCAGCGTTTCGGCATCCTGCCCAAGGTCGCGCTGGTGTCGCATTCGAACTTCGGCACCTCCGACAGCCCCTCGGCCATCGTGCTGCGCCAGACGCTGGCGCTGCTGCGCGAGCGCGCTCCGACGCTCGAGGTCGACGGCGAGATGCACGGCGACGCGGCGCTCGATGCCGACTACCGGCGCAAGCTGATGCCCCGCTCGACGCTGAGCGGCGAGGCCAATCTGCTGGTGATGCCGACCATCGAGGCGGCGAACATCGCCTACAACCTGCTCAAGACCGCGGCCGGCAACAACATCGCGATCGGACCGGTGCTGCTCGGTGCGGCCAAGCCGGTGCACATCCTCACCGCATCGGCCACCGTGCGGCGCATCGTCAACATGACCGCGTGGACAGTGATCGACGCGAACGCCGATCGTTGAGCGGCCGGCCCGCGGGGGCGTGCGGCCCTTGGGGCCGGTCGGGCCGGTGGGGCCCATGGGGCCTATGGCCGCGCGGACGACCCCCTGCGCCAGGGGCGACCGCGAGTGTCCGCCGATCCCTCGAATTGCCGGGCATTTGCACCAGCCGCGCGAGCCCGGGCGATGAGCGGCGGGGGCTGCGCCGCCGCATTGCCGCTCATGGAGACTGCGCCGCCGCCGGTCGGCAGGCGGGGGCCGGTTGACGGCAGTTTGTCGGCGCGTCGTTGACCCCTGTCGGGGTGACGCCTAGATTGCGATCAGTATCCGCCGGATACAGCAGTGTCATCCCACTTTGTCAGGCTAGATCGCCGTGTCCATTCTTGCCGCTCGCCCAGACCAGGCTGCCGCCGATTCAGCCCGCCCGGAATCCGAACAACCTCGCGGGATCCCCGCCGATGCCCGAAAGCGGTTCGAGCTGCTGCAGGACTGCCGCGAGCTCGTCATTTCGCGTCTCGCGAAGGTCGTGAACGAGGCCCTCAACAAGATGAGCGAGGACCTCTCCGCGCTGGCGGTCCGCAGCCGCGACGCCGAGGAGCAGCGCGCCCTGATGGATGCGGTGTCGATCGTGCGCCAGCACCGCACCGAGATCGAGCTGCGCTTCAGGCGCTCGTTCACCGACGTGTTCGAGCGGCGGATGTTCAATCAGCAGGTCGTCTCGCAGACGCCGCCCGAAGAGCCGGGAGAGCTGATGCTGGTCGACGAAGCCGAGATGCAGGCCAAGCTCGCCGTCGACCGCCTCGTGCACCGCACCCGCGGCGCCCTCGACCCGGACGAGGTGCTGGGGGTGCGCGCCCGTCTGGCCGCGCTTCTGGAGCGCGACTGGTTCGACGAGGGCCAGCATCCGGCGGCGCCGGAAGCCGTGTTCGAAGCATTGAAGGCGGCGCTCACCGATCTGGCGCCCAAGCCCGAGGTGCAGTCGGCGTTGCTCGATGCGTTCGAGCCGCATGTTTCCGCGTCGCTGAACCAGGTCTACAACTCGGTCAATGAGCGTCTCAAGGCCAATCGCATCCTGCCCAAGATCCGTCCGCAGGTGGCCTTGCAGCCGGGCCAGAAGCGCGCGGGCCACGGCGACGGATCGCCTGACACCGCGATCGGGCCGGGCCACCCGGGCGGGGGGCACCACGGCCACGGCGCAGGCAGCTCCGCGGGCCACGGTGGCTCGGGTTCGCTGAACAGCGCAGCGGGTGCGACCTTCGTCCAGGAAGTCCAGTCGATCCTGTCGCAGCTGTCCCAGGATGCGCCCAATGCGCGCGCCAGCGCCACCCGCATGCTGTCGGACCCGGACATCTTCGCGGTGGCCGATCTCCCGTTCCCCACGGTCGAGCCGCCCCTGCTCGATGCGCTGTCCTCGGTCCAGGTGTCGTCGGCTGCCTCGCCCGGTCTGCCGGCCGATCTGCTGGCCGATCTGGCCGAGCGGACGCGCGAAAAGGGTTCGCCGCTCGATCAGCTGACCGTCGAGATCGTCTCGATGGTGTTCGATTACATCTATGCCGACAAGCGTCTGGCCGATGTGATCAAGCAGCAGCTGCTGCGACTGCAGGTCGTCGCCATCAAGGCGGCCCTGATCGACCGCAGCTTCTTCGCGCGCCGTCAGCATCCGATGCGCCGGCTGATCGATCGGATCACCGAGGTTGCGGCCGATCCGGATGCCGATCTTGCCGTGGGCTCCGAGCTCGTCGTCGGAGTCGAGTCGGTGGTCGAGTCGGTGCTGCAGAATTTCGAGCAGGACCTGTCGATTTTCGACAAGGCCCGCTCGCGCATCGATGAACTGGCTGCGCAGGAGCAGGTGCGCTGCGCCGAGCGACTGGTCCAGGTCACCCGCGATGCGGAGCGCAGCGAGGCGCTGTCCGAAGGCGCCGAACTGGCCCGGGTGCGACTGGCCGACCGGATCGACAATGACACGCCCGTCTTCCTGCGCGACTTCCTGAACCAGTGGTGGTCGCGGGTGCTCTCGATGGCACACATCGATGGCAACGGCGATGCCGCGGCATTCGACGAGGCCATGGCGACCGCGGAGGCGCTGATCTGGTCGGTGGCTCCCAAGCTGCCCGACGAGGTCGGCAAGCTGGCGGCCATGCTGCCCAAGCTGATCGGTGCGGTGATGGGCGGCGTGCGCAAGCTCTCGGTGCCCGAAGCAGTGCGCGAGCAGTTCTTCAACGAGCTGCTGCAGGCGCACACCCGGTCGATCGCTGCCGCCAAGCAGGCAGCGGCCACCGCAGCCGCCCGTCGTCCGACCAATGTGGCGATGCGCTCGGACGGACGGATCCAGTTCAAGCGGGTCAATCCGCCGGTGGCCGATGCGCCGGCGCTCGAGCGTCAGGTCCAGTGTCAGACGGTCCGGCTGGACATACTCAGGCGCGGCGCCGCGATCGAACTGCTGGGCACAGATGGCGAATGGCGCCCCTTCAAGCTGTCCTGGGTGAGTCCTCAGCAGCGGCTGTATGTGCTGAGCCGTTTTCCCGATGAGGCGCGCTCGCTCGACCGGTCACAGCTGGCCGATCTTTTCGATCGCAACCAGGCCCGCATCGGCGAGTCCCGCAGTTCGGTCGAACAGGCCATCGAGGACATCAACAAGAAGCCCCAGCCGGAAGCGCTGCCCGCCTGAGCCTGCCCCGGGCGCGAACCCCTTCTCGCAGCTCGGGGTGGGGTGGACGTGCCCCACTGGCTCGCCGGCCTGTCGATCGATCACAGGCATTTGCAGATCGCATGCATTCGTCTAGCATGCAGCATGTTCGCACGCACGCTGGCCTGTCTCCTGCTCTGTCTTGTGTCGTTCGCGGCGCTGCTGCCGGTTCATCAGGCGCAGGCACGCGAGCGAGCTCCGCTGGTCCAGCAGGACATCCGGCTGGCGCAGCTGCCCGTCGAAGCGCGCGAGACGCTCCAGCGCATCCGCTCAGGCGCCAGCATGCCGTACGCCAAGGACGGCACGGTGTTCGGCAATCGCGAAGGGCTGCTGCCTCGCCGTCCGCGCGGCTATTACACCGAATACACGGTTCCCACGCCCGGTTCGCGAGATCGCGGGGCGCGTCGCATCATCGCCGGGGGCGACCCCGGACGATCGGGCGAGTACTACTACACGTCAGACCACTACCGCAGCTTTCAGCAGATACGCGAATGAGCCGGGGCCTGCAGGCAAGGATTCCATGAGCGCTTTCAGCAACATCCCGCCCCAGGCGGTTCTGCCCCTGGGTGCCTACGATCTCGACGAACTGCAACGCAGTGCGCGCCATGCCGATCAGCGGCTGCTGGTCGCCGATCTCGGGGCCGTGCACGACAAGGCGGGGGTCTTGCGCGAGCTCGCCTCGGCCTTCCATCTGCCGGATCATTTCGGCGGCAATCTCGATGCGCTTTACGACTGCATCACCGATCTGAAGCCCGACGGCGATGCCGAACAGCCGGGGTTTGCGGTGATCCTTCAGAACCTGCCCGGCGCGTCCGAGCTGCCGGTCGACGAGCGCGATGTGCTGCTCGATGTGTTCCGTGACGCGGCGGATTTCTTCTTCGATCACCAGACCGCGTTTCGCGTGTTCTATTCGGTCCGCGCCGGCTCGTAGCCGGCGCAATGCCGGGGCGCCGAGGGCGCCCCGTACCGCCTCGCGGTTCAGCCGCGCAGTGCGCGCGTCAGCGAATTCAGCAGATCCTGCGGGTCGCCCAGCCCGCCCTGCGGCACCTCGCCGCCGGGGGTCAGCTTGTCGACCACATCGGGCAGCATCCCGGCGAGCTGCTCGGACACATGGTCGGGCGACAGGCCGAGCTGCTGCGCGATCTGACCGATGCGGTCATTGCCCAGCACCTGCGAAAGCTGGTCCGCGCTGATCGGCAGGTTGGATCCCTTGCCGATCCACGACTGCGCGACATCGCCCAGACCGGCGCCCTGCAGCGACTGCAGCAGCCCGCCCAGTCCTCCGATGCCCCCGCCCGCTGCCTGACCATTGCCCTGGTTGGCCAGCATCTGCAGCGCTATGTTGAGCAATGCGCCGCCCGCTCCGCCACCGGCGCCCTGGTGGCCGCCCTGATTGTTCAGCGCACCCATGGCGGCCCCCAGAAGTCCATCGAGAAGTCCCATTGCGTGTTCTCCGTGTCAGGTGGTTTCGAAGCGAAACCGACGGCTGCGAGCCTACACCAGGTCGCCGTGCGCCGACTGTAAAAGAGCGAGTGCTGCAAGGCCGGCAGTCTCGGTGCGCAGCACCCGCGGACCCAGGCCGACCGCTTCGAAGCCTGCGGCTTGCGCGAGCATCAGCTCATCGTCGCTCAGGCCCGATTCGGGCCCGACGAGCAGCTCGCAATGGGTCAGCGGCGCGACCATGGCAGCGCTGGCCGCTGCCTCGCGCAGCGAGCGCGCTGCACCGGGCGCGAGCACCCAGGCACAGCGGGGGCGCGATCCTGCAGCCAGGTAGTCGGAGAGTGTCTGTGGCGCGGACACCGTCGGCAGAAGGTCGCGGCCGCATTGCATGCCCGCGGCGATGACCAGGCGCTGCCAGTGCGCCAGCCGCTTGCGCGACCGATCGTCGTCCAGTCGGACGACCGAGCGCGCGCTGACAACCGGCACGATCGCCGCCACACCGAGTTCGACCGCCTTCTCGATGGTGAAGTCCATCCGCTCGGCCGAACTGATGCACTGGACCAGGCTTGCCTTCAGCGGACTTTCAGGCAGACCTGGCAGTGCCGCCGTCAGCTGCAGCGCACGGGCGTCGCGGCCGTCCCCCGCCAGCACGGCGGACCAGCGGCTGCCCAGACCGTCGAATGCCTGAACCGCGTCGCCCGGGCGCAGCCGAAGCACGCGGCTGGCGTAGTGGATCTGGTCGCGATCGAGCGCGATCGTCTGACCGGCCTCTTGCAGTCCTTCGATCAGCAGGCGGGGAATCATCGGATGAAGTCGGAGCAGTCCGGCAGGCTCACGCCGGCAGCAGATCGCGATAGAAGTTGGGCAGGGCGAACAGCGCCGAATGCATCGCCGGGTTGTACAGGCGAAGGTCGGGAATCTGGCGCTGCGCCAGGCGCTGCTCGACCACCTCAGGTGTCACCGCGCACACGTCGAGGGTGTCGGACACGACTGCCAGTCCCCAGTACGCACCGTACAGCGGTATGAACAGGCCCA
>DAONCJ010000210.1:0-6509 GCA_035401985.1 Burkholderiaceae bacterium
GCTCGGCGTGCCGGCCGAGCAGGGCGTGGGCTGGCTGCTGCCGCGGCTGATCGGCACCGCCCGCGCGGCCGATCTGCTGTACACCGCGCGCCGCTTCGACGGCGTCGAGGCTGAGCGTCTCGGTGTGGTCAATGCGGTGTTCGACGATGACGCCCTGATGCCGCATGTGAACGCCTACGCCCGGGCGATCGCCGCCAACTCGGCCCCCCGTGCGCTGGCTGCCATGAAGGCCCAGATCTGGACCGCGGGCGATGACATCTATGACGACGGCTTCGAGGCCGCCCTGCTCGAGCAGGACCGGTGCGTGGCCACCGAGGACTTCCGCGAGGGCCTGAGCAGCTACAAGGACAAGCGCCCGCCGAAATTCGTCGGACGCTGAGTCAGTCGGAGGCTCTGGCGCGGGCGGCGACCGTCCGGGCTAGACGCGACCGAGCGCGGGAGACTGCGCTCAGGCGACGGCGGCGGCTGCCCTTAGCGCCCGCTGCGCTTCCTCGTCGAAGCCCAGTTCGCTCAGCAGCGCGGCGGTGTGGCCACCGGCCACGCCCGTGCCGGCGTAGACGCCCGGCGTTCCGTGCAGCACCACCTGGGCGCCATGGCGCAGATAGGCGCCCCATTGCGGATGCCGGGCCGGCAGCAGCAGTTGTTCGATCTGCGCCTGCGGGTCGCTGGCGAAGAACTGCTCGGGAAGCTGCGCGTCGGCCTGCACGCAGCCCACCCCGTGGGGAGCCAGACGCGCCTCCCAGCGAGGCGCTGTATCGCCGGCGAACATGGCCTGCAAGGCGGCGATCATCGGTTCGCCGCCCTGGCGTGCCGCCTGGTAGTCCAGTGCGGGCACGCCGGCCATCGCATTGCCCAGGCATTGCCGCATCCGCTGCCAGTCGTTCGGGTTGGCAATGGCTAGGAACACCCATCCTTGCGAGGCGCGATACAGCCGCCACAGCGGATTCAGGCCATGGCCTTCGCGGTCCGGAGATTCGCGCGGCGCCTTGTCCGGATACCGCAGGCAGTCGTCGAAGTTCGCATACGCGTTCGCGCCGAACATGTCGACGAAGATGGCCTGACCGACGCCGCGGCGCTCTCGCGCCTGCAGGCCGAGCAGCACGCTCGAGCAGATCACCAGCGATGTGTTCGGGTCGGGATTGACGTCATTGGCCCGCATCAGCCGGCGCGCTGTCTCGCGCAATTGCGCAAGATCCATCGGCTCGGTCGACGGTGCCCCGCCGATCTGATGCAGCACGCCGCCCATGGCCGCGCCCGGGATTGGATGCGTCGACGGCCGCAGTGCGCCAGGGCCCGCGGGGCCATAGCCATTGGCCGAGACGTAGACCAGCCCGGGATTGAGCGCGGCGAGCTGTTCGTAGCCGAGCCCCAGCCGCTCGGGCACGCCGGGGCGGTAGTTGTGGATGAACACGTCGGCGCGAGCCACCAGCCGCTGCGCGATCTCCTGCGCCTGCGGCTGCTTCAGGTCCAGGCCGATGCATTCCTTGCCGGTGTTCACGCGCGCTGCGCCCAGGCCCGGCGCCATGCCGCGGAACGGATCGCCCTCGCGCGGTTCGAGCTTGATCACCCGCGCCCCGAGGTCGGCCAGCAGCGCCGCGCCGAAAGGGGCCGCGATGATGGTGGCCGCCTCGACCACAGTGATGCCGGCCAGCGGGGCGGGACGCGGTCCGCGCGACGACATTTGAACCGCCGCGGCGGCCTCGGGGTTCGCTGCGCCTCGTGTGCCAGTGGTGTCGGCCAGCGCATCCCGCGCGTTGAGCTCTTCAAGCACGGCTCGCGTGTGCTGCCCGATTGCCGGCGCGTCCGAACCGGCACGGCCTGGCGTTCGGGTGAGGTTTGCCAGCAGCCCGAGCTGTCGGCCGGTCTTGCCCATCGCGATCGAGTGGCCGTTGGCCACGGCGTCGGGATCGTCGAGCGCCTGCTGGGTGCTCTGGTAGGGGTGCGAGGCCACTCCGCCGTCGGCGACGAACAGGGTCTGCCATTCGTCCAGCGTCTTGTCCTGCAGGCGCATCAGCAGGCGGTCGCGCAGGGCCTCGCGCGTTGCTTCGGGCCACTGATCGGCAGGCAGGGCGATGTGCGGCTTGTCCAGCTCGTCCGTGAGCCCGATCGCCCGCAGGAAGTTCATGAACAGGTGCGGCAGCAGATTGCCCATCTGCAGCCAGCGGCCGTCGCGGGTGCGCAGCGGGTGGTAGTTCAGCGTCGGCATCACGAGGGCCGGATCGGGGGCGGCCGGCAGCTCGGGTTCGCCCTGGGCTCGACGCAGCGCATTGACCTGGGGCGCGAGCACATTGTTCATCTCATAGGGCAGCAGACCGCGCGCCAGCGACGTCTCGAGCACCTGGCCCACGCCATCGCGGTCGCGGGCACGCAGGGCGGCCAGCACGCCCGAGAGCAGCGACTGCGAGGTCGCATGTGTCGCCACCTGCAGGGCTGCGTAGACCGGACCGCTGCGCGAGGGCAGGCCGCGGAACTGCAGCATGCGGCCCACCTTGGCGGCGACCAGCGCTTCATAGGGCGGGTAACCGGCATAGGGCCCGGTGCGACCGAAGGCGCTGACCCAGCCGATGATCAGGCGCGGGTTCGTCTGCTGCAGTTCCGCGTCGCTCGGAGATCCGGCGACCGCCACGGGCCCGCGGATCCAGACATCGGCGCGCCCGGCCAATGCGAGGAGCGCGCGGCGGTCGGCGGCAAGCTCGGGCTGCAGCACCGCACTGCGCTTGCCGCGCAGCCACAGCGGGGCGCTGGGCATGGCGCGCCAGGGGTCGCCGGCGGGCGGTTCGATCTTCGTGACCTGCGCCCCGAAATCGGCCAGCACCATCGTCGCCAGACCGGCTATTGCGCCCTGGCTTTCGTCGATAACCTTCAGGCCATCCAGGGGCCGGTCGTCAGTCATGTCGTGCTCCAGAAAACCGGCCGCGTTCGGTCCGGTTCAGACGTTCAGGCCGAAGCCGGGGCCCTCGGGCAGCTCGACCTGGCCATCGCGCAGCGGGGGCAGTTGCGCGCCGCTGGGGAACGCGCGTCCTTCGGGAAGCCAGGGCATTTCGAGCCAGCCGGTGGCGGGCGAAGACAGGCCCCAGTGGATCGATGCGTACAGGCAGGGGCCGATCCGGAAATTGTGCGGGGCCAGCACCACGTTGTGCAGTTCGGCCAGTGCCGAGATGCGGCGTGCGGCGGTCAGCCCGCCGATCTTGGTGATCTCGGGCTGCAGCCAGCCGATGCTGCCGCTGGCCAGCAGACGCTGGAAATCGGCCGGCGAATATTCGTTCTCGCCGGCGGCAATCGGCAGCGGGCCGGCCCGCGCGACCCGCGCGAGGGACTCGATGTCGCGCATCGGGCGCACCGGCTCTTCCAGCCAGTACACGTCGTGCGCAGCGATCGCCCGCGAGAACGCGATCGCCTCGGTGACGTTGAAGTGGCCATTGCAGTCGACCATCAGCGCGATGTCCGGACCGAGGGATTCGCGGGCCCAGGCGACCGCCTCGACCGACACCTCGTGCAGCTTGATCGCCCTGAAGCCTGCGGCGACCGCACGCCGGCATTCGCGATCGATGGCTTCCTGCGTGCGCAGCGCCGGCAGCGATGCGTAGGCGGGGCGGCGCACGTGGGCACGGCCGCCGATCAGCTGGTTCACCGGCGCCCCGAGCCGCCGGCCCAGCAGATCCCACAGCGCCAGATCGATGCCTGACAGTCCCATGGTGATGACGCCACCGTCGCCGTAGCGCGCGGCGAAGTCGCTCATGTCGAACCACAGCGCTTCGATGTCCCCGGCCGGGCGGCCGATGCAGCGCGGCGCCAGCACGCCCTCGATGGCGGCCTGGATCGTCGCGAAGGACGCGCCGGGGAGCCGCGCCGCGCTCGTGCCGGCCGGCGCCGCATCCCCGGGCGGACGGCCGGCCGTGGCGATTCCCCACCAGGCCTCGCCGGTGCCGACCAGCCCGTCTTCGGTGACCACATCGACGAGCAGTTGCGGCAGCTGCGGATGATCGAAGGCGCGCGTGCGGATGGCCTCGATGCGCGACGAGCGTCCGGGCTTGACGGTGCCGTTCGTCATGACCGCGATCCCTGCTTCGCCGCCGCCTGCTGCGTCTGCTCGTTGCCTGCCATGAGTGCCTCTCGCCTGATCGGAAGGGTGCGCGCCGGGTCTGCCTTTTGCATCGGCCTCTTATATCTCCTTTCCTGGACGGCTGCCGCCGGCGGGGCGCGCGATCGGACCCGCCGCGCGCCGCGTTTCGATCGCCGGGGCTGCGGCCGGAATCTGCGAAACGCGGGCCTGCGTACCGCTGCAGGCCCGATACACTGCGCGATCGGGGCATGGGCGTGGTCGCCTGGCCTGGTCAAAACACATGGAGACCTCGACATGACTGCGGCAGCCACGATCAACACCGTTCTGGGTCCGATAGCGCCCGCTCAACTGGGCTTCACGCTGGTTCACGAGCATGTGATGGTCAGCACCAGCGGTCTGTACCAGAGCTATCCCGACCTGCTCGGCCGCGGTCCCGAGGCACGGGCCATCGCCACGCTGAAGCGCGCCAAGGAAGCCGGGATCGACACCATCATCGATGCCACGACTTTCGATCTGGGCCGCCATGCTCCGCTGCTCGCGGCCGTGTCGAAGGGGTCGGGGGTCAACATCATCAACGTCACCGGCTGGTGGCTCGATGTGCCGCGCTTCCTGCGCGGCGTGGGCGCCAACCAGATGGCCAAGGAGTTCATCCGCGATGTGCGTGAAGGCTTCCGGGGCACCGACATCAAGGCCGGTCTGCTCAAATGCGCCGCCGACATCGACGGCGTGACGCCGCCGCTCGAGACCATGGCTCGCGCGGTGGCTCGTGCGCATCGCGAGACCGGCCTGCCGATCATGGTGCACTCGCATCCGGGCACGCAGCTGGCGCGCCGCCAGATCGAGATCTTCCGCGAGGAAGGCGTCGACCTCACGCGTGTGAAGATCGACCACTCGAACGACACGACCGACACCGAATACCTGAAGTGGATCCTCGACCAGGGCTGCTATCTGGGCTTCGACCGCTACCCGGGGCGCATGGTCAGCCCGCGGATGCGCACGATCACGCTGAAGAAGCTGATGGACGACGGCTACACCGAGCGGCTGTGCGTCTCGCACGACTGCATCTGCCTGCACATCCACAACGAGCAGCCCGACGGCAGCATCCCCGAGCAGCACGATTTCTTCCGCACCAATCCCGATCAGTACCTGTTCATCCATCGCCATGTGATTCCGCAGCTGCGCGAGCAGGGCGCGACCGAGGCCGACATCCAGACGCTGTTCGTGGCCAATCCGCGCCGCTTCCTGGCGGGTGCCTGAGCGATGAGCGAGCACGATCAACTGCCCTTCGCAGGCCTGAAGGTCATCGACTGCGCCAGCTTCATCGCGGCGCCCGCCGCGGCCACGATCCTGTCCGACTTCGGCGCTCAGGTGATCAAGATCGAGCCGCCCGAAGGCGATCCGTTCCGCGAGCTGTATCGATCGCCCGGCGCCACGCCCAGCGACCGCAATTACTTCTGGGAGCTCGATGGGCGCAACAAGCGCAGCCTGGTGCTCGACCTGAAGCAGCCCGAAGGGCTGGCGGTGCTGCACCGGCTGCTGCGCGACGCCGACGTCTTCATCACCAACCTGCCGCTGCCGGTGCGCCGCCGGCTGAAGGTCGACCACGGGTCGCTCGAGTCGCTCAACCCGCGCCTCATCTACGCCTCGTTCACCGCTTATGGTGAGCGCGGCCCCGAGGCCGACAAGACCGGCTTCGATTCGACCGCCTACTGGGCCCGTTCGGGGCTGATGGATCTGGTCAAGGCCGATCACACGGCGCCGCCGTCGCGTTCGGTCACCGGCATGGGCGACCATCCCAGCGCGATGGCCCTGTATGCCGCGATCGCCACCGCGCTGTTCCGGCGCGAACGCACCGGACGGGGTGGACTGGTGCGCTCGTCGCTGGTGGCCAATGGCCTGTGGGCCAATGGGTCGCTGACGCAGGGAGCACTGAACGGCCTCGTGTTCCCGCCGCGCCTGCCGCGCGAGCAGTCGCCCAATCCGGTGGCCAATCTGTACCGCTGCCGCGACGGACGCTGGCTGAACCTGATCATCCTGAACGAGCGCCAGTTCCTGCCGCTGCTGCAGGCTCTGGGCTGCCCCGAACTGGGCGAGGACCCGCGTTTCGCCGAGGTCCCGCAGCGGCGCATCCATCACATTGAACTGATCGAGCTGCTCGATCGCCAGTTCGCCCAGCGCGACCTGAACGACTGGCGCGACCGGCTCGATCAGGCGGGCATCACCTTCGGTCTGGTGGGCACCATTGCCGACATCGCGGGCGACGAGCAGATGCGGGCCGCGGGTGCGATTGTGCCTTTTGCCGATGGTTCGGGACTGACGGTCTCCAGTCCCTTCGAGCTGGATGGCGTGACGAAGGTGCCGCCGGGCAAGGCTCCGGAGCTGGGCGAGCATTCGGAGGCCGTGCTGCGCGATGCCGGATTCAGCGCCGACGAGATCGAGAGGTTGG
>DAONCJ010000211.1:0-6471 GCA_035401985.1 Burkholderiaceae bacterium
CTCGTTGGGTGTGGCGCTGTTGGTGGAGTTGTGCCACTTGCCGATTCCGATGGTTGCGTAGCCGCCCGCCCGCAGCGATTCGGCGATGGTGGGCGCGGCCAGGGGCAGGTCGCCCGAATAGCCCGGGAAGCCGGCATCGTTGTTGGCCAGCCATCCGGTCGAGACCGAGTGTGCATTGCGCCCCGTGAGCAGCGCGGCGCGCGCGGGCGAGCAGATCGGGTGCGTGGTGTAGTGGTTCAGTCGCAGGCCGCGCCGGGCGATCGAATCGATATGGGGCGTGGCGATTTCGGATCCGAAGCAGCCGATGTCCGAGTAGCCCATGTCGTCCATGTAAATCACGACGATGTTCGGGCTGCCGGGCGGGGCCGTCCTGGGCTCGACCCAGGCCGGCTTGGACTCTTCGAGCGTGCGGCCGATCGTGCCGGGGAAGCCGGCATGGGACGGGGGGCTGGCATGGGTCATCGGGACCTCCTGGGGGGTGACGGCAGTGTAGTCATGGCCGGCGGCCCGGACTGTCCTGATTGCGACAATGCCCTGCGCGCAGGGCGTGCCGGGGTCAGCCTCGGCTTGCGACGATGAACAGGCGCCGGAACGGGAACAATGTTCGGCCATCCGCACGGGGCGGATAGGCCGCACCGACCCGACGCGCGTACGCCGCCTCGAAGTCGTTGCGCATCGGCTCGGGCAGCGCATCCAGAAACTGCTTGAGCCAGGTTCCCTTGGTCCACTCCTTGACGGCATCGCGGCCGGTCAGCACCTGGAGGTATTCGGTCTCCCAGATGTCGAGGCTGGCGGCATGCGGATCGAGCCAGTCGAAGTACTGCCCGGGCTCGGCCACCGGCGGTGGCGCCAGCAGCGGCTCGAGCAGCGTGCGCCATGGACCGTCGAGCACCGTCTCGGCGATCGCGGTGTGCGAGGGCGCGCGAAAATTGCGCGGCATCTGCACGGCGAGCACGCCCCCCGGCGCCAGTTGCGCCATCAGCCCGGCAAACAGGGCAGGGTGTTCGGGCAGCCAGTGCAGGGCGGCATTCGAATAGATCAGGTCGGCCGGCTCGGGCGCCTGCCAGCGGGCGAGGTCCTGACGGATCCACTGGATGCGCCCCGGCTGCTCGGCCGCCTTCGCCAGCATCGCGGCCGAATCGTCGATGCCGCAGACCGCGGCATCAGGCCAGCGCTGCGCGATGATCCGGGTCAGCGAGCCGGTGCCGCAGCCCAGGTCGTGAACGTGCTGCGGGGCCTGCAGCGTGATGCGCGACAGCAGATCCAGCGCCGGGCGCATCCGGGGCTCGGCAAACTTCAGGTACTGATCAGGGTTCCAGCTCATCGTTCAGCCTCCTGGGCTCGGCGTCGGGCGCAGCGGGCCCTCGAGCACTGCGGGGTTGACCACATTGATCGGCCCTCCTGCGGCATACGCGAGTATCTGTCCGAAGATGTCGGTGAACTGCAGTTCGTATTCGTCATGGGTGACGTAGCCGATGTGCGGGGTGCAGAGTGCGTTCGGCAGGGTCAGCAGCGGGTTGGCGGAATCGGTCAGGGGTTCGTTCTCGAAGACATCGACGGCGGCCATGCCGGGGCGGCCGGCCCGAAGCGCGTCGACCAGCGCGCCGGGCTCGATCAGCCCGGCTCGACTGGTGTTCACCAGCAGCGCGCCCGGCTTCATCCGGGCCAGGTCGGCCGCGCGCACGATGCCGCGCGTGCTCGGATACAGGCGCAGGTGAAGCGAGACGACGTCGCAGTCGGCGAAGAAGCTTGCCTGGTCCGCTGCCGTGGCATACCCGCCTGCCCGGGCCCGTTGCAGCGATGCCTCGCTGGACCAGACGAGGATGTTCATGTCGAAGGCCTTGCCGTAGCGCGCGACCGCCTGGCCGATGCGTCCGTAGCCGAAGATGCCCAGCGTCTTGCCCCGGGCACTGTGACCGACCCCGGACTGCCAGCGGCCATCGCGCAGCGACTGCATCTGCTGCGGAATCTGCCGCATCGCCGCCAGCATCAGCGCAAAGGTCAGTTCGGCGGCCGCGTACGAGGGCGTGCCGGCATGCTGATCGGACGAAACGATGATGCCCAGGCGGGTGCAGGCATCGACGTCGATGTGCGGAAACACGCTGCGCTGGCTGATCAGGCGCAGCCGCGGCAGTCGATCGAGCAGCGCTTCGCGGATCTGGGTGCGCTCGCGGAAAAGCACCAGAACCTCGGTGTCGGCCAGCCGCCGGGCCAGGGCGTCGACATCTTGGACATGGTCGTTCCAGATCGTGACCTCATGGCCTTCGAGCATGCGGAAGCACGGCAGCGAGCGCAGGGAATCGAAGTAGTCGTCGAGGATCGTGATCTTCATGGGCCTGCGTCTCGGATGCGATGGAGGGGGTGCCGGAGCGGGTGCTGCAGCGCGGCCCCGCCGGTCGGCATTGTTCGCGCCGGCGGCCTCCTTGCGCAAGTTAGCGGTGTTGTGCACCGCCAATTCAGCGCGCTGCCTCCGTGGATTCGTGAGAAGGTTGAATCGGTCACACAATTTCACTTTCGTAGGGCGCCGACTCTTGGCCGAAGACCTCGTCAAACTGCTTGTCGAGCATGTGGAGGTCGGCGTGCCGCTGCCCTTCGACGTGCTCGATCTGCAGAACCGCCTGCTGCTGCGCAAGGGGTCCGTGGTCGACAGCGAAACGCAGCTCGAGCGTCTTCTGGAACGCGGGCTCTACCTGGCGCAGGCCGACTTCGCCGAACACTTCGGGGCGGCGGCGCAGCAGTCCGGCCCCGGCGTTGCGCCGGCGGTGCTCGAGAGCGCATGGGCGCGACTCCTGCAGCTGCAGGCGCGGCTGGCTCAGTGGCTTGACGCGCCCTTCAGCGGGGCGCAAGGCGCGACAGGTTCCGATCCGTCGCCAGACGGCTCTGCGGCAGCCGCTGCGCTCCAGCACATGGCATGCGAGGTCAGCGCCCTGTGCGCGCTCGATGGCGACGCCATGCTGGGCGCGATGACGCTGCTGCGCCACCCCAGCTATTGCGTGCGCCATTCGCTGTGCACGGCGCTGCTGACCGAGATGATGCTGCGCCGCTCGCCGATGCCCGAAGCGCAGCGGATGTCGACCGTGGCCGGCGCTCTGGCCATGAACCTGGCGATGCGCCATCTGCAGGACGCCCTGTATGCCCAGCGCGAGCCGCTGGACGAGGAACAAAAGCGCGCCATCCAGGCGCATCCGACCGGTGCCATTCCCCTGCTGCAGGCAGCCGGGGTGACCGATACGGCCTGCCTGGCGGTGGTGTCGCGCCATCACGAGCATGCCGACGGCACCGGCTATCCGGGCCGATTGACTTCGCCGACGCTCGACCTGGGCAGCCAGACCGTCGCGCTGGCCGATCGCTACTGCGCGCTGATCGGCGAGCGGGCGTATCGCGACGGAGCGCCGGCCGATCAGGCACTGAAGCTGCTGCGCGAGCGGGTCGGCACGGCCCTCGAGCCGGTCGTGGTGCGGCTGCTGGTTCATGAAGTCGGCGACTATCCGCCGGGCTGCCCGGTCAGGCTGGTCAACCAGGAGACCGGCATCGTGGTCAGCCGGACGCGCGACCCCGGGTCGCGGGTGGTCAAGGCGCTGCGTTCGGCGCTGAACGCGGTCTACGACGATGGGCCACGGCGCCTGACCGGACAGCCCGCGTTTGCGATCGAGCGGGTGATCAAGCTGTCGGAACTCGGCATCGACGTCGATCCCGCCCATCTGTGGGGCGACACCGCGAAGGTCGGGCTGCGCTGAACGGGCCGATGCCCGACCCTTGGTGTCCGGAGATGACACCCCGCAGGGGGATTCCCCGCTGGCGCAGTGGTAAGTTTCGAGCACACGGCGATCGGGCGGTCTGCCCCCTGCGCCGAGCCAATTCCATGGAGATGCTCCCGATGTCCGTTTCACCGACGGTCAGCCGCGAGGCCGCGCTCGCCGCCGCCTCAGTGCCGACCCTGCTGATGTGCCTGGCCCACCTCACCGGCGACGAAAAGTGGCTGCGCGCCCCCTACCTGCCCAAGCGAGATGTCGCGCTGTTCGCCGATCCGTCCGGCGGGTTGCCCGACGATGTCCAGCAGTCGGCGCGCGAAGCGATGGCGAAGGTGCTCGACGAACTGGCCAGCGGCGCGCGCGCGATGCCCGGGCCGCTGGAGCCGGCCCGGGCGCTCGAGATGATGCGGGTCTGCCTGAACGAGCGGGTGCCGCCCGAATACGCGCCGATGGCCATGGAGGAGATGGGATTCGTCGACCGCTCGGTGCACTGGCGCGAGGCGCCGGCGCCGGCCCGTCTGGCGGACTTCGAGGTGCTGGTTGTCGGCGCCGGACTGTCGGGTCTGTGCGCCGCGATCCGGATGCAGGAGATGGGCATCCGCTTCAGCGTGGTTGAAAAGAATCCCGATGTCGGTGGCACCTGGTTCGAGAACGACTATCCCGAGGCAGGGGTGGACACGCCCAATCACTTCTATTCGTTCTCGTTCGCGCCGAACCTGCACTGGACCTCCAACTACTCGAAGCGCGGAGAGGTCTGGGAGTACCTGAAGCAGCTCGCCGACCGGTTCGAGCTGCGCTGTCACATCCGCTTCGGTGTCGAGGTCGAGGCCTGCGCTGGGACGAGCCCCGTCAGCAGTGGGAGGTGCGTCTGCGCGAGCCGGACGGGCAGCGCAGCGTGCGCTGGGCCAACGCCGTCATCACCGCGGTCGGCCAGCTCAACCGGCCCAAGATGGCGGCCTTTCCCGGCATGGAGACCTTCACCGGACCGTCCTGGCATTCGTCGCAGTGGCGCCATGATGTCCCGCTGGCCGGGAAGAAGGTGGCCGTGATCGGCACCGGGGCCAGTGCCATGCAGTTCCTGCGCACGCTCGCCGGCGAGGCGGCCCAGGTCACTGTCTTTCAGCGCTCGCCGCAATGGGCGCGCTTCGATCCCGACTACCAGGGCGGCGTCAGTGCGCAGGCCCAGTGGCTGCTCGAGAACGTGCCGTTCTACTACCCGTGGTACCGGTTCGGGCTGCTGTGGCGCTTCGGCGATGGGCTGCTGCCGACGCTGCGGCGCGATCCCGACTGGCCGCATCCAGATCGCGCGGTCAATGCCCGCAACGACCGGCATCGGCAAATGATGACCGACTACATCCTCGGTCAGCTCGAAGGGCGCGACGATCTGATCGCCAAGTGCCTGCCCGACTATCCGCCCTACGGCAAGCGCATCCTGATCGACAACGACTGGTTCAAGACCCTGCGGCGGTCCAATGTGGAGCTGGTTACCGAGGCGGTCGACCATGTCGAAGGCTCGCGCCTGGTGACCGCAGGGGGCGCCGTGTACGAGCCGGATGTGATCATCCTGGCGACGGGCTTCGAGGCCGGAAAGATGCTGTTCCCGATGGACATCCGGGGCCGCTCGGGCGTGCCGCTGCGCGAGGTCTGGGGGATCGACGATCCGCGCGCCCACCTGGGCACCACCGTGGCCGACTATCCGAACCTCTTCACGCTGATGGGGCCCAACACCGGTCTGGCCCATGGCGGCAGCGTGATGTTCATGACCGAATGCCAGGTCCGCTATGTGACGCTGTGCCTGCGCGAGATGCTCGAGCGGGACATCAACTCACTGGAAGTGAAGGCCGCCGTGCAGGACGACTACACGCAGCGCGTGGACGACGAGCATGCGCAGCTCGTCTGGACCCATCCGGGGATGCGCAACTGGTATCGCAACGACCGCGGCCGCGTGTTCTCGCCGATGCCCTGGCGGCTGGTCGACTACTGGCAGATGACCCATGAGCCGGATTTCTCGGAATACCGGATGAGCCGCGCTGCTACCTGAACGCCACCTCGGCGAAGCTGCGCAGCTTGCGGCTGTGCAGCTGGTTCACGCTCTGGCCGCGCAGCCGCTCGATCGCGCGGATACCGATCCGCAGGTGCTGGTCGACCCGCTCGCGGTAGAACCGGTTGGCCATGCCCGGCAGCTTGATCTCGCCGTGCAGCGGCTTGTCGGACACGCACAGCAGCGTGCCGTAGGGCACCCGGAAGCGGAAACCATTGGCGGCGATCGTGGCGCTTTCCATGTCCAGCGCCACTGCGCGGCTCTGGCTGAAGCGCCGGCTCGGGCCGCGGTGCGGCAGCAGCTCCCAGTTGCGGTTGTCGGTCGAGGCCACCGTGCCGGTGCGCATCACGCGCTTGAGCTCATAACCCGACAGCTGCGTCACCTCGGCCACGGCCCCCTCGAGCGCCTGCTGGATCTCGGCCAGCGCGGGCACCGGCACCCACAGCGGCAGCTCCTCGTCGAGCACGTGGTCCTCGCGGACGTAGCCGTGGGCCAGCACGTAATCGCCCAGCCGCTGCGAATTGCGCAGGCCCGCGCAATGGCCGAGCATGATCCACGCGTTGGGACGCAGCACCGCCACATGGTCGGTGATGGTCTTGGCATTGGCCGGGCCGACGCCGATGTTGATCATCGTGATGCCGGCGCCGTCGGGCCGAACCAGATGCCAGGCCGGCATCT
>DAONCJ010000212.1:0-6470 GCA_035401985.1 Burkholderiaceae bacterium
GCCGGGGCAGCCAGGCCAGCAGCGCCGGGAAGAACCCCAGCACCAGATAAGGCAGCGCCATGCCGATAGCGATGGCGGTGAACACCAGGAGCACGGCAGCGGCCGGCTGGCCGATCGTGTACCCGAGCGCCGAACCCATGAACGGCGCGGTGCAGGGCGTGGCCACCAGCACCGCCAGCGCGCCCGATCCGAAAGACCGCACGATAGGCCCGGCGCCCGCCTGGAGCGCGTGGGTGGCCGCTGACGGGTCGAGCTGACCGAGGCGGGTGAGGCTCAGGCCGAACTCGAACAAGCCGGCGAAGTTCAAGGCAATGACCACAAAGAGCAGCGCCATCCCGGCCACGAACACGGGCGACTGCAGCTGAAATCCCCAGCCCACCGACTGCCCGGCCGCTCGCAGCGCCAGCAGCACGCCAGCCAGCGCCAGGAAAGTGGCCAGCACACCGGCCGCAAAGGCCAGTGCACTCATGCGCGCGCGGACCGCCCCGGCCGGCCCGTCGGCGCCCTGACCGGCAAAGCCCATCACCTTCAAGCCGATCACCGGAAAGACGCAGGGCATCAGATTCAGGATAAGCCCGCCGACCGCGCCGAGCAGCGCAGCCAGCCCAAGCGAAGAGGCCGCCCCCGAGGCGCTGGCACCGACCGAGTCGCCTGTTCGCCCCCCTGCCCCGTCGACACCCGCTGCGCCGAGCAGCCGGCCGCCGAAGGACGACGAGGATCCACCCTCGGCACCGCCCGCGCCCAGGAGCTGCCGCCCTTCGGCACGCGACACGGTTTCGACAGTCACCGGAGCCGGCGCGGGCTGGACGGTGGCCCTCAGTTCGACCACCCTGGAATCGAGCACCAGCACGCCAAGCACCTGGCTGCCGTCGAGCGCCGCCCCCGTCTGGCCAGTCGGCACTCCCTCGGGCAGATCCGTCTCGAGGCGATAGCGGCCCTCGGCCGGCGCCCCAAGCCGCTGCAGCACCTGCACCGCGGCGGGCGACACGATGCCTTCACGGTACGGAAAGAACTCCGCACGGCTCACAGTCGGCTGTTGGAAGTCGAATGCAATCCGGCCATTGCCGACCGTGGCCTGCGCGGTCAGCAGGGCCGAAGGGCGATTTGCCTGCGCCTGGTCGAACAAGGCGCGATCGGCGGAAGGCCCGGGTTCACCGCTGCCGGCGGGCTGGACCGGCAGTGTGAGCGACAACCGCGCCTCACCTGGAATGCAGACGTCCTTGCACATCAGCCATTGCGCGCTGACGGCGATCTGGGTCGGCCCGGCCGGCGATCCACGCGGCACGGAAAGGGTGACCGGCAGCACCACATCGCCCTCGTAACCGTAATTGGCGAGCGGACCGATCAGCAGGCGCTTGGGTGCCGGCCAATGGATGTCGCCGGCTTTCCAGCCGGCGGGCAGATGCCATTCCAGCCTTGTGGGCAATCCGGAATCGCCCGGATGCCGCCAATACGTGTGCCAATGGGGATCGTGGCGGATCAGCAGCCCCGCTTCGAACTCCTGGCCGGCGATCGCGGCTGCCTGCCGCGCGACGAGTTGCACCTGCACCGCCTGGACACGCGTGGCTTGCGCCTGTGCCGGCGACAGCCCCAGCACCCCGGCCGACGCCATCCAGAGCAGCAGCGAAATGACAGAAATTGTCAGATGCTTTGAAAGGTTTTTCACGGTGCGAATCCTAACCCAATCGGAAAAACCGGCCTGTCAACTTGACCCCCCCAGCGACGCTCCCTAACATCTGGCCCATGGAGCAGGAACTGGAACACCTTGAGCAGCGCGTCAACCGCCTGCTGGAGTCAGCTCGAAGGCTGGCAGACGAAAACCGGCAGCTGCGCGAGCAACTCGAAGAGTCGCGCGTTCTGCAAGCCGCCTTGCAGCAGCGCATCGACGAAGCTCGCAGTACCGTGCAGAACGCGCTGTCGCGCCTGCCGGATGCCACCCCGGAGGGCGCTTGATCATGGAGCAGATCGACGTCCGGATCCTGGACAAGGATTACCGGCTGATGGTCGGGGCCGACGAGAAGGCTCTGCTGCTCGAGGCAGCGGCACTGGTCGACCAGAAGATGCGGCTCGTTCGCGACGGCAGCCGGGTCACGCAGCTTGACCGGATCGCCGTCGGCGCAGCCCTGCAGCTGGCCGAGGAGCTGATCGCCGCCCGCAGGTCGCCCGGCGGCCCGGCGGCCGTCGAGACGACGCGTCGGATCCGGGTCATGAGCGACGCGATCGAAACCGAATTGAAGCGCCAGGACACCCTGTTCTGAGCACACCTGCCGCATGTCGGCAGTTGTGCCACGCTCACCCGCCCGATGACCCCGGACAATGCACAGACGGCATCGCGAACGGCAGTTTCGGCGCTACAATTCCCTTGCCCTGCGGTGTTCGTCAAGGCCGTACATTCCTTGAACCAATGCGAGAACCAAGGCTGTGGCGTATGGCGCGTCGCTGTTGAGATCGTCCCACTGCGGACGAACCTGATGTGATGCCCGCTGCGGCCGCCCTGAACTTCACGGTTCAGGATGGCGGTCTACCGGCACAGGCGGGGCACAAATCTCCCAACGGACGCGCATGCGTCCGTTTTCTTTCGTGCGCCGCGGCCAATCCGCCGCGCTACGGAAGGCCGACACCAGGAGTCGAGCCATGGGCCGCCACTGGCTGATGAAGTCCGAGCCGCAGGAATGCTCCATCGACGACGCACTGGCCGCCCCTGGGGCCACGGTGCCCTGGACTGGCGTTCGCAATTATCAGGCGCGCAATTTCATGCGCGATGAGATGCGCGTGGGCGATGACGTGCTGTTCTACCACTCGAGCTGCCCCGAACCGGGCATCGCCGGCGTGGCGCGCGTGGCTTCGGCGAGCCGCGTCGACCCGACCCAGTTCGAGCGCGATTCCCCTTACTTCGACGCCGCGTCCAGCCCCGAAAAACCGCGCTGGATACTGGTGGACGTTCAGGCGGTCAAAAAGACCCGCCTGCTGTCGCTGGCCGAACTACGGGCAACCCCCGCGCTGGCCGACCTGCTGGTGCTGAAGAAGGGCAGCCGTCTTTCCATCACGCCGGTCAGCGAGGAGCACTGGCGCTTCATCGTCGATCAGCTGCTGGCCGAACGCCGGTCCTGATGGTCGGGCCGACCAGGGCGGCCCGTTAGGACAAGCCGCCCAGGCAGGTCAGCCGTTACCCGACGCAGGGCCACCGCGAGCCGGCGCAGGACGACCACGACCCGACTCGCTCGTCAGAGCCCGAGCTTGGCGGCCAGACCGATGCGCTGCAGTTTGCCGGTTGCGCCCTTGGGAATCTCGGCAAGGAACAGCACCTTGCGCGGGACCTTGAAGTCGGCAAGTCGCTTGGCGGCGAACTCGCGCAGCTCTTTTTCGGTCAGCGCAGCGCCTTCGCGAAGCACGACGGCCGCGCCGACATCTTCGCCCAGCTTGTCGTGCGGAATCGCGAAGGTCACGACCTGCGCCACGGCCGGGTGGTCCATCAGCACCTCGTCGACCTCGCGTGGCGACACCTTCTCGCCGCCCCGGTTGATGATCTCCTTCAGGCGTCCGGTGAGGGTGATGTAGCCCTCGCCGTCCATCACGCCCTGGTCTCCGGTGCGAAACCAGCCGTGCGTGAATGCCTCGGCATTGGCCTTCGGATTGTTCTCGTAGCCTCGGGTGACGTTCTCGCCGCGAATGACGATCTCGCCGATCTCGCCCGCGGGCAGCAGATTGCCATCGAGGTCCATGATGGCCACCTCGGGCCCCGCCGCAATGCCGACCGATCCGGGCTTGCGGACACGAGGCGGCAGCGGATTGGCCGCCATCTGATGGGCGGCCTCGGTCATTCCATACGACTCGACCAGCGGGGCGCCGAAGACTTCTTCGAGCTCGCGAATGACCTGGGTCGGCATCGCCGAAGAAGACGAGCGGATGAAGCGCAGCGGGTTGGCCGCGATGACCGCCTTGTTGTTGCCGGCGCGGCTGAGGATTGTTTGATGCATCGTCGGCACCGCGGTGTACCAGGTCGGCCGCGATTCTTCCATCCACGCGAAGAACTTCAGCGCATTGAAGCCCGGAGTGCAGCACACCTGACCACCGGCCGACAGGGGCGCCAGCACACCGGCGATCAGCCCATGGATGTGGAACAGCGGCATGATGTTCAGTCCGCGATCCTGCGCGGTCAGTGAAAGAAAGCCGCGGATGTTGCGCGCCGATGCGCAGACATTGCGCTGCGACAGGGGAACGATCTTGGGGCGAGACGTGGTGCCCGAGGTGTGCAGCACCAGAGCGATGTCGTCGGCTTGCGCAGGCCCGGGCCGCGCCGGCGCGCCGGTGGCCGCCCCCTCGGCACGGAGCTCGAAGCGCCCGGCGCCCGATTCGCGCAGCGGCTGCAGTTCGATCAGCCGCACGCCGAGCTTGCGGGCCACCTCGACGGCCGGCGATGTGCTGCCGGCCTCTACGACCAGCCCCCTGGCGTTGAGATCCGACAGATAGAACTCGAACTCGTCGGCGCGGTAGGCCGGATTCAGCGGCGCGGAACTGGCGCCTGCCGCAACGGCCATGAACGCCGTGGCCATCTCGGGCCCGTTGTTCAGCACGATGGCGACACGGTCTTCTCGGCCGATGCCCATCGCATTCAGCGCGGCGATCGTGTCGCGCATCTGGGTGCGCAGACCTGCGAACGTGAGGGCCTTGGCGCCAGGCGCGGTCAGGGCGACGTCGTCGTCCGCGCCGGCCGAAATGAGCTGCATAAGTGTGATTTCCTGCGACATCGCCGAATCCCCGAAATTGGCCAAACCGTCGATTGTACGGCTGAGCGCGAGCCAGTAACATGCAGCCCGATTCACACTTGGAGAGCGCAATGATGTCGGTCCGACACGCGGAACAACAACTACACGATCAAAGCATGACAGACCGCCGCTTGACTTCATCGCGGTCGCCCTCTGCCGGTGCAGCCTCCATCACGCGTTCGCTGGCAATGGCGATGGCGGTCGGCTTGGCCGCCATCGCCGTTCCGCTGTGCGCTTCGGCGGCATGGGAGCCTTCCAAGCCCGTTGAATTCGTCGTCCCCGCCGGCACCGGCGGCGGAGCCGATCAGATGGCCCGCTTTCTGCAAGGCGTGGTCGCCAAGCATTCGTTGATGAAGCACCCGCTGGTGGTGGTGAACAAGGCGGGCGGCGCTGGCGCCGAAGGCTTCCTCGAAATCAAGTCGGCCAAGGGCGATCCGCACAAGATCGTCATCACGCTGTCGAATCTGTTCACGACTCCGCTGGGCACCGGCGTGCCCTTCAACTGGAAGGAAATGACACCGGTCTCGATGCTGGCGCTGGATCAGTTCGTGCTGTGGGTCAACGCCGAAACGCCGTACAAGACCGCCCGCGAATACCTGGACGCGGTCAAGGCCTCGCCGCCCAACACGTTCAAGATGGGCGGCACCGGATCGCGTCAGGAAGACCAGATCATCACGGTGGCCCTCGAAAAGGTCGCGGGCAAGAAGTTCACCTACGTGCCCTTCAAGGGCGGCGGCGACGTGGCGGTGCAGCTGGTCGGAAAACACATCAGCTCGTCGGTGAACAATCCGATCGAGGCGGTCGCGCACTGGCGTGGCGGCAAGCTGCGCGCCCTGTGCGTGCTGGATGACGAGCGCATGCCGTTCAAGGCCAAGGTCACGGAGACCCAGTCGTGGAACGACATCGCGTCGTGCAAGGAGTCCGGCGTCGACGTCGATTACCTGATGCTGCGCGGCATCTTCATGCCGCCCGGCGTGACGCCCGATCAGGTGGCTTACTTCGTCGAGCTGTTCAAGAAGGTCCGGGCGACTCCCGATTGGAAGGAGTTCGTCGAGAAGGGCGCCTTCAAGGACACCTTCATGACCGGCAAGGAGTTCAACGACTGGCTGGGCCGTGCCGAAGCGACCCACAAGGCGCTGATGCAGGAAGCCGGCTTCATTGCCAAGTGACCTGGAACCCGGCATGACACAACCTGAGGGCAAGGAAACGCCTTCCCGCCTGAGCACGACCGTGGTCGAGTGCGCGGTCGCCGGGTTCTTCGTGCTGATCGGTGCGGTGGTCGCGATCGACAGCCGGCGAATCGGCGCCGGCTGGGCCGAGGACGGTCCGCAGGCCGGTTACTTCCCGTTCTATATCGGCCTGGCGCTGATCGCGGCCGGTCTGTTCACGCTGTTCGATGCGCTGCGCGTCGAAGCCAAGTGGAACCGCTCGTTCGCCACGCGCGAGCAGCTGGCGCGGATCGGCCAGGTGTTCGTGCCGACCTGTCTGTATGTGCTGGGGATCTACCTGATCGGCATCTATTTCGCTTCGGCGATCTTCATCGGCTACTTCATGAAGCGCCATGGCAGCTTCGGCTGGCCGCTGCTGGCCGGCGTGTCGATCGGCGTGCCCCTGGCGCTGTTCATGCTGTTCGAGCGCTGGTTCCTCGTGTCGCTTCCCAAGGGCCCGATCGAACGACTGCTGGGGTTCTGAGCATGGAAGACT
>DAONCJ010000213.1:0-6449 GCA_035401985.1 Burkholderiaceae bacterium
CTCCTTGCACCAGGGGTACTGGTCCGCGATGACTTCGGTCAGCGACAGGCCGGTATTGATCCGCCGCGAATAGATCGCCAGGCAACTGTCCTTGCGCGGAAAGCGGCTGCGCACCGCGGCCAGGCCGAGCTCTTCGCGCAGGGTGTCGATCAGGTCGGCGCTGTCGGGGCGATCGAGCACCGCGAACCCTGGCGGCAGACCCAGCAGGTCGGCGTACTGCCGCAGCAGACGCGCGCCGATGGAGTGGAAGGTGCCTGCCCAGGGCAGCAGATGCCGCGCCGCGTCCTGCCGGCCCGCGCCCAGCAGAAGCCCGGCGCGATGGGTCATTTCCTGGGCGGCGCGACGGCTGAAGGTGAGCAGCAGAATGCGGGAAGGGTCGACGCCGTGGGCGACCAGGTGCGCCACCCGATGGGCCAGCGTCGCGGTCTTGCCGGTGCCTGCTCCCGCCAGCACCAGCAGTGGCGGTGCGCTGAAGCGCCCGCCCACAACCTGCCCCCACTGGGCGGCCTGCCGCTGGCGCGGATTCAGGTCCGCGTGCAGTGTGTCTGCCAGAGGGGCGTCGAGGACAGCCGCCGGGACGCCGCCCGGCGGCGCCGGAACGAGAGAGCCTGTCGCGACGACGTGCGGATCCATCCCGCCAAGTTTACGCGATCCGCTGTATATCCAGCCAGCGCCAGGCGATCGGCCCGCGACCGCTCAGTTCGATTCCTTGATCAGCCGGCCGCCCATCGCCTGCAGGGGCCGGGCGTTCATCGGGTAAAGCCGCGAGAAGATGGCGATCTGTTCGCTGGACACCTGGACCGGCTCCTTCATCACCATCCACAGCACGCCTTCGCTGCAGGGCGGCGTGGTCAGCGACCCCATGTACGTGTAGTACGTGCGGCCCGCGGGCAGCAGCGCCGCCAGGTTGATCTGCGTGCTGGCACCGATCTCCTCGCCGCGCTCCAGTGGCAGGTTGTTCCACACCGTCTGGATCATCGGATGCGCCTGTCCCCGGTCCATCAGCACCGCGATGACGGCCAGGCGACCGTCCGGGTCCTTGTGCACCAGGTGGGCCACCATGTCGTAGACGCGGCCGTCGACGCGCTCCTCGGCCGGCCGGTGAAAATGGAACTGCACCAGCTCGTACCGGCGACCCATCACGGTGATCGCATTGCCGCTGTCGACATTGACCTGCACCGTGTGGCCGTTGTCGATCACGCTGAACGCGCTGGGCCGGTACGCGAAGGCGATGGGGTCGAGGTCGACCTTGATTCCGCCGCGGATGTTGATCGGCGACTGGCGGGCGCCCTCGGCGCACTTGGCGAATTCCGGCTTCAGGCGGGCCCAGTTCTGCGGTCCGCCTTCACCGGTATAGGTCCAGTGAGCGGCATGGCTGTCGCCATGGCCTGGACCCGCGGGCGCGCCGGCCGCGGCCGTTGCGCTGCGCGCAGCCTCCCGTTGCGACGACGCCAGCACCAGCGCATGCAGTTCGGGCTGCAAGGCCGAGCGCACCGGCGCGAAAGCGTGAGACCCCCCGCCATGGCCGGTCGCGGCGTGGCGGTCGGACTTGACGCGGATGACCAGGGCGCCCGGCGAGCCGCCGTCGGGTGCCTTGGCGCGGGCCAGCTTCTCTGCGATCTTCGCGCCGAGGTCCTCGAGCCTGGCCGCCTCTGTCTGCTCGGCGGGGCGGGCCGCCGCCTTGCCGGGCTTGGCCTCTTCGAGCGCAGCGGCCGGTTTGACGGCGCCTTTTGCCGTCTTGGCTTCCTCGGCGGCGGGGGCCGGCTTGACCGTGCCCTTGGCCGCTTTCGCTTCCTCGGGCGTGGCCGCCTTGGCCGCCTTGGCGGACTTAGCATTTTCGGCGGGAGCGGCCTTCGGTTCGGACGCCTGGACGTGGGCTGCGGCGAGCACGGCCCCCAGAACGAGTGTGCGAACCAGGGAAGACAGGTGAGACGGGGCAGGCATGTGACTCGATCCTTGCGAGGCGACGGGGAGCGCGCCGGATCCTTGCGATCGACGGCGTCACCCCGGGCTTCGGCCGGATTCCTGCGAACTTGAGCGGGTGCCGGCTTTCGGCGCCCGCGGGCTTCCTGCCGGCAGCCTCAGACGGCTTTCAGAGTCGTCAGCTTCACCGACACGCTCTCGCGACCGTCGCTGATCAGCACATCGCCTTCCTGGATCGTGCAGGACAGCGTCATGTTGCGGTCGGCCAGACGGGCCAGCGCCAGCGTGCCTGCCTCGTCGCATTGCACGACGCTCAAGCGCTCGAAGCGATCCAGGCTGGCGCCGTTCTGGCGCCACCACAGATTGGCGCGCATGCCGCCGTACAGCATCAGCACCATCCGGCGTGTGCGGGCCGCCGCCTTGCGGATCCATTTCTCGTCGGGCAGGCCGACCTCGACCCACAGCATCAGATTGCCGGTGTCGTCGTATTCGGAGAGATCCGGCTCGTCTTCGCTGGACAGGCCGCGACCGAAGCTGAGCGACTCGCTGGCGTGCAGGGCAAAGGCCAGCACGCGCACCATCATCCGCTCCTCCGTCTCGGAAGGGTGGCGGGCCAGGGTGAGCGCATGGTCGGCGTAATAGCCGCGGTCGACATCGGCCACCGACAGCTGCGCCTTGTAGATCGTGGATCGCAATGCCATGGGCCGGCAGGGTAGCAGACAGGGCAGAATGAGCGGCTTCCCCGTCAGCGCCGCACTGTTTTTAGAGGCCATCCCCTATCGCGAAGGGGGTAGGCTTGTCCGCGGGAGTGCGCTGGTGCGCATCCGACGGCGGTCGGCCGTCGTTGTCTTTGTCGCGGGCTTGCCCGGGAGGAACTTCAAGTGTTCGACTATGTGATCGTGGGCGGCGGCTCGGCGGGCTGCGTGCTGGCCGGCCGGCTCAGCGAGGATCCTTCCGTGAAGGTCTGCCTGCTCGAGGCGGGGCCGCCGGACACGAGCCTGCTGATCAAGGTGCCTGCCGGACTTGCGCTGATGGCCAAGAACCAGCAGTCCAACTGGTCGCTGAACACCGTCCCGCAGCCCGGATTGAACGGCCGGCGCGGCTACCAGCCGCGCGGCAAGGTACTGGGCGGATCGAGCTCGATCAACGCGATGATCTATGCGCGCGGCCATCGGGCCGACTACGACCATTGGGCCGCGCAAGGCAACCCGGGATGGAGCTGGAACGATGTGCTGCCCCGGTTCATCCGCTCCGAGCACAACGAGCGGGGGGCCGATGCCTTCCACGGCGTGGACGGTCCGCTGAATGTCATGGATCTGCGCTCGCCCAACCCGTTCGGGCCGATCTTCATCGAAGCGGCCCGCCAGTGCGGCTTTCCGGTGAACCCCGATTTCAATGGCGCCGAGCAGGAGGGGGTCGGCCCCTACCAGGTCACCCATCGCAACGGCGAGCGATTCAATGCGGCGCGCGCCTATCTCGATCCGGTGCGCCATCGTCCCAACCTGTCGATCATCACCGGCGCGCATGTCCTGCGCGTGCTGTTCGAGGGCCGGCGCGCGGTCGGGGTGGTCTGCCGCGATGCCGGCGGCGGCGAACGCCAGATCCGGGCCGACCGCGAAGTCCTGCTGAGCGCGGGCGCGCTGCTCACGCCGCAACTGCTGATGCTGTCCGGAATCGGTCCGGGCGAGCACCTGCAGTCGCTCGGCCTGCCGGTGCTGTTCGACCAGCCGGGCGTGGGTGCCCAGCTGCACGACCACATCGATGTGGTGCAGGTGTTCGATGCGCCGGGCCATCACGAGCTCTTCGCGCTGTCGATGCCGGGTCTGTTGCGGGCGACCCGCGGCATCTTCGAATGGCGGCGCGATCGGCGCGGCATCCTGACGACGAACTTCGCCGAAGCCGGCGGTTTCATCCGCAGCCGGCCCGAGGAGCCGATCCCCGATCTGCAACTGCATTTCGTGATCGGCAAGCTGGTCGACCATGGTCGCAAGACGCAGTTCGGGCCCGGCTTCTCCTGTCACGTGTGCCTGCTGCGACCGCTGAGCCGCGGCTCGGTCCGGCTGGCCAGCCCCGACCCGATGGCCCTGCCGCTGATCGACCCGAATTTCCTGGCCGAGCGCGACGACATGGACCGGATGATCCGGGGCTTCAAGCTGATGCGCGGCATCATGAACGCGCCGGCGCTGGCCCCGTACCGGGGCCGCGAACTGGGCTCGGCGCAGGCGATCACCGATGCGCAGATCGAGACCTTCATCCGCGACCATGCGGACACGATCTATCACCCGGTGGGTTCATGCCGGATGGGGCCGGCCGATACGGATGTGGTCGACGCCCATCTGCGTGTGCGCGGCGTGAGCGGGCTGCGCGTGGTCGATGCGTCGATCATGCCCCGCATCGTCGGGGGCAACACCAATGCGCCGGTGATCATGGTGGCCGAACGGGCTGTCGACTTCATCCGCGAAGAGCAGGCCGCGCTGCGCGTGGCGGCCTGAGCGCCGACCGCCTGAGCGCCGACCGGCCGGACGGCCGAGCCGGCGATGCGGTGCGGCGGTACAGGCCGGCGGTACAGGTCAGACGGGGCGAGACCTCAGGCCGGGGCCAGCGCCCGGCGCAAGGCGGTTCCGCACAGGGCGACCGCCGTGTTGGCTTCGTCGAGCACCTTGCCCATCGTGATGAAGCCGTGCACCTGGCGCTCGAAGCACACGTACTGCGCGCAATTGCCCGCCTGCGACAGGCGGTCGGCGTATTGCAGGCCCTCGTCGCGCAGCGGGTCGAAGCCGGCGGTAAGCACCAGCGCCGGCGGCAGCCGGGTCAGGTCGGTGTGCAGCAGCGGCGAGGCGCGCCAGTCGAGCTTGTCGGCCTCGTTCGGCATGTAATGGCGGTAGAAGTACGCGATGGTGTCGCTGGTCAGCAGATAGCCCTGACCGTTCTCGCGGTGCGAGGCCGTCTGGTTGCGGCAGTCGGTGCACGGATAGATCAGCAGCTGGAAGGCCAGCGGCAGATTGCCGGCATCGCGCGCCGAGATCGCCACCACCGCCGCCAGATTGCCGCCGGCACTGTCGCCGCCGACCGCCAGGCGTGCCGGATCGATGCGCAGGGCGCCCGCCTGCGAAGACACCCATCGGGTGACGGCCAGGCAGTCGTCCACCGCGCCTGGGAAGGGGGTCTCGGGGCCCATCCGGTAATCGACCGAGACCACGGCGCAGCCGCCGCCATTGCTCAGCTCGCGGCACAGCACGTCGTGCGTGTCGAGGTCGCCGATGACGAACCCGCCGCCGTGGAAATAGACCAGACCCGGCAGCACGGCATCGGCGGCAGCGCCGGCGGGCCGGTAGCTGCGGCAGGCGATGGGGCCGCCCGGGCCGGGCACCGTCAGGTCGCGCACCTCGCTCATCGCCGGTTCGGCAGGCTGGGTGAAGAAGCGGCGTTCGCGGTAGGCGGCACGCGCTTCCTGCGGACTCACCTGATGGACCGCGGGCAGGCCGCGTTCGTCGATCAGCTTCAACAGGGCCTTGGCTTGCACATCGAGCATGGGGTGCCGACTCCGGGAAATGGCAGGGAAACGGGAGGATAGCGCCGACTGATACCATCGTGCGCCTCGATCCCCAACACTTCTGAACTGAAGGCCAGACCATGTCCACGATCGCATTCATCGGCCTTGGCGCCATGGGAGGGCCGATGGCCCTGAACCTGATGGCTGCCGGCCACAAGCTGCGGGTCTGGAACCGCAGCGCCGCCAAGACCGCCGCCGCGCGCGACGCCGGTGCCACGGTGTGCGCAAGCGTTGCGCAGGCGGTGCAGGGAGCCGAGTTCGTGGTGTCGATGGTGGCCGACGACCGAGCCACGCGTGAAGTGATGCTGGGGGCCGAGGGCGTGGTGGCAAACGCGGCGCCGGGCACGCTGATCGTGGATTGCAGCACCAACACGCCGGCCATGGCCCGTGAGGTCGCCGCGGCGGGCGCGGCGCGCGGCGTCGGGTACGTGGATGCGCCGGTGTCCGGCAGCCTGGCTCAGGCCCGTGGCCGCGAGCTGGTGTTCATGGTGGGCGGCTCGCCCGCCGACGTGGCACGGGCCGAGATGCTGTTCCAGGCGATGGGCCGCTCGTACCGCCACATGGGCGAGGTGGGCACCGGAGCGACCATCAAGCTGATCAACAACATGCTTTCAGGCACCGTCAATGCGGCGATCGCCGAGGCGCTGATGGTCGCCGAAGCGGCCGGCCTCGACGCAGAGGCGACCCAGTACGTGCTCGGCGAGGGCGCGGCCGGATCACGGCTGTTCAAGACCAAGATGCCGAAGATCTTCGGACGCGACTTCTCGCCGCAGTTCCAGCTCGCGCTGATGGAAAAGGACCTGCGCTATTTCCTGTCGCTGGCGCAGGAGCTGGACTCGCCGGTGCCGATCGCGGCGCTGGTGCGCAGCCAGATGCAGGGCGCCCGTCGGGCCGATCTCGGTGCACTCGACGTGTCGGCCATCTTCCTGCATGTGTCCGGAGAGGGCGCCCCGGCACGCTGAGGTTTGCGGGC
>DAONCJ010000214.1:0-6444 GCA_035401985.1 Burkholderiaceae bacterium
CACGATGTCAGGACGCAGTGCTTCGACCCGATCGGCGAGATCCCGTGCCGACCGTTCGACCGGCAGCACGTCGAAGCCCGCGAGCACGAGCGCGTCGAGCAGGGCTGACATCGGGTGGTCCGATTCGTCGAAGAGGAGGACACGCATGAACCCCACGATACCGACGGGATTACTGCGATGCAACATAAGGGCGGTGCAAGATGGGTTGATCGCCGTGTCCGTCAGGCTGCGTCGACCCCGGGCAGGCGGGCGCGCGGCACAGGTCGGCTATGCTCGCGCCTCCATGATTTCTCACGCGTCTCACCCTGCGCCGCCCTCGGGCCGCGCGATCTCCGCCCTGCTGCTCAACGCCTTCATCTGGGGCGTGTCGTGGTGGCCATTCCGCTGGCTGAACGAGCACGGACTGCACAGTCTGTGGGCGACGGCGGCGATCTATCTGCTCGCCTGGCTGCTGGTGCTGGCACGCAGTCCCGGGCTTGCGCTGGGGGCGCTGGCCAATCCGGCCCTGCTCGCCCTGGCCGCCGCGGCCGGCGTGACCAACGCCTGCTTCAACTGGGGCGTGGCCACCGGCGATGTGGTGCGCGTGGTGCTGCTGTTCTACCTGATGCCGATCTGGTCGATCCTGTTCGGGCGGGTGCTGCTGGGCGAACCGCTGCGCGCGCGCTCGATCGGTCTTGTGCTGCTGGCGGTCACCGGTGCGGTCATCGTGCTGTGGCGCCCGGGCACCGGCCTGCCGCTGCCCGAGTCGCGGGCCGACTGGCTCGGCCTGATCGGCGGGGTGGGCTTCGCATTGACCAACATCCTGCTGCGCAAATATTCAGGCCGCCCGGCCACGGCGCTGGCCAGCGCGATGTTCGCCGGCGGAACGATCATGCCCACGACCGTGGCGCTCGCGATGGCCTCGGGCATCGGCGGCACGGCCGTGCCGTGGCCGGCCCTGGCATCCGCAGCCTACGGCCCGCTCGCCCTCGTGGCGGTGGCCTTCGTCGCCGCGAACCTGGCCCTGCAGTACGGCGCGGCCCGTCTGCCCGCGCGGGTAACCGCGGTGGTGATGCTGAGCGAGGTGGTGTTCGCCGCCGGATCGGCCGTCTGGCTCGGCGGGCAGATGCTGACCATGCAACTGGTACTGGGCGCCGCGCTGATCATCGGCACCAGCCTCATCTCGGCCCTGCAGCGTCACTGAGCCTGCGCGGCCCGGTCAGGCCGCCACGGTTCCCGGCGCGGGCGCGATAAGTGCCTTGGGCTCGTAGCCCGCGTTGGCCATGTGCGCCACCAGTGCCGAGTCCATGGTGCTTGCATGGTGTTCGAACCAGGGACCGAGTTCGTTGACCAGCACACCGACCAGTTCCATCTGACCACCCAGCGCACGCGTGCGCACCGTGCGGACGATCTCGAGAACGTTCTGGTGTTCCGCGGCGTGACAGGGAGGACCCCAACCCGACTCCGCCATCCATTCCTCTTCCTGACGGAAGTGGAGCACGGTGTGATCGATCAGCCGGTCGAGCGCCGCGATGGCATCGGCTGGCGCCGCGCGATCGATTTCGCCGAGCAGCTCGACAAACTCGCGGTGCGTCTGATCCATCGGTTCCACGCCGACCAGCAGACGGTCGTCCCAGTTCAATAGCGGCACTGCCAGACTCCTTGTCTGACCCCGAAGGTCGATGCGGCAGTTTAGGGGAGCAGTCGGCGTGTCGTCGTTGACGGAACGCAAGGGCCGGCCAGCTTTCGAGCGTCGCTGGTCCCTAGGCGCCGTCGAGCAGGCGCCCAAGATCCGCCACCAGGGGTGCAGGCCCCTGCCCGTGCTTGACGAAAAGACGCAGTCGTCCTTTGGGGTCGAACACGTAGCTGCCCGCCGTGTGGTCGAGCGAGTAACTGCCCGGCGCGCTGCCCGGAACCTTCTGGTAGAAAACCTTGAATTCCTTGGCGACCTTTGCGGTGGCCTGCGCATCGCCAAACAGGCCCAGGAAACGCTTGTCGAAGGCGGGCACATACTGGGCGAGCAGTGCGGCCGTGTCGCGCTCGGGATCGAGGGTGACGAACAGCACCTGCACCTGGTCGGCGCGCGCGCCGAGCTGGCGCATGACATCGGCCATCTCGGTCATGGTAGTCGGACAGACATCGGGGCACTGCGTGAACCCGAAGAACACCACGACCACCTTGCCACGGAAATCTTCGAGCGTGCGCGGCTTGCCGGTGTGATCGGTCAGCGCCAGCGCACGTCCGAAATCGGCGCCGGTCACATCGGTGTTGGCGAAGCTGACCTTGCCCTTCTGACAGGCAGCGAGCAGGGCGAGGGCCAGCAGCCCGCCCGCCAGGCGGCGGCGCGCCGGCAGCGGCGGCTGCATGGGCACGATGGCTTCAGAAGCGGAAATAGTGATCCACCAGCAGCGCACCGAACAGCGCCGCGAGATAGAAGATGGAGTACCCGAAGGTGCGCCGTGACAACGCATCGGTGTAGTGCCGCCACAGGCGCCAGGCATAGGCGAGAAACACGCCGCCCAGCACCAGGGCACTGACCAGATAAAGCAGTCCGCTCATGCCGATGAGAAAGGGCAGCAGCGTCGTGGCCAGCAGCAGAAACGTGTACAGCAGGATGTTCAGGCGCGTGAACTGCGAGCCGTGCGTGACCGGCAGCATCGGCAGGCCCGACAGCTTGTAGTCCTCGACCCGATACAACGCCAGGGCCCAGAAATGGGGCGGGGTCCAGACGAAGATGATCAGGAACAGCACCAGGGCAGGCGCGCTGACCTCGTTGGCGACCGCCGCCCAGCCCAGCACTGGCGGCATCGCGCCCGACGCGCCGCCGATCACGATGTTCTGCGGCGTGGCCGGCTTCAGCACGACGGTGTAGATGACCGCATAGCCGACGAAGGTGGCCAGGGTCAGCCACATCGTGAGCGGGTTGACGAAGGCATACAGCATCCAGGCGCCCAGGCCGCCCAGCACGCCGGCAAAGACCAGCGACCCGGCAATGCTGACTTCGCCCCGGGCCGAGGCGCGGGCCCGGGTGCGCGCCATCCGCGCATCGATGCTGCGTTCGACCAGGCAGTTGAAGGTGAATCCCGACCCCGCGAGCAGCGAGATGCCGCCCACACCGAAAACAAGCACCCGCCAGGGCACCCAGCCGTCGGAGGCGAGCAGCATGCCGATCAGCGCGCAGAACGCCGCGAGCAGCGTGACGCGCGGCTTGGTCAGTTCGAAGTAGTCGTGCGCCAGGCGGCGCAGGTCGACAGAAGGGGTGGGCTGGGCGTGCATCCGGAGGCGTGAGAAGCGGGGGCGGACCCTGGGTCAGACCTTGAACATGGCCTGCCGGGAGCGAAAGTTTAGCACCAGCACCAGACCCAGCAGGACAGCCGCACCACCATTGTGGGCGACCGCGACCGGCAAGGGCAGGCTGAACCACACGTTGGACAGCCCGAGCAGCCACTGGATGGACAGCATTGCCAGAATCCCCAGCCCCAGCACGCCGATGCCGGGGGTGCGCAGGGTGCGCCAGCCGACCCAGCCGACGATCAGCGCGACCATGATCGCCCCGACCCGGTGCGACAGGTGGATCGCGGTCAGCGCCTGCATCGGCAGCGCCGATCCGTCGCCGGTCTTGCCGAGTTCGCGAATGAAGTGGAATCCGTCGGCAAAGTTGGCGGCCGGCCACCACTGCCCCTGGCAGGTGGGCAGATCGGTGCAGGCCAGCACCGCGTAATTGGTGCTGACCCAGCCGCCGAGGAAGATCTGCAGGGCGACCGCCAGCAGGGCCAGCCGCGCGGGCCACAACAGGGCCGCGACGGGCTCGGCGTCGATGTAGTTCGGCGGCGGGCGCTGACGCAGCCACAACCACAGCAGCAGACTGAAGGTGAGCAGGCCACCGACAAGGTGGCCAGTGACGATCGCCGGCTTGAGCAGCAGCGTGACCGTCCACTTGCCGAACAGACCCTGAAGGACCACCACGCCGACGATCACCAACGCCAGCAGCGGTGACTGCCGCAGGACCTGACGGCGGCGAAAGGCGAACGCGGCAATCACCAGGATGACCAGGCCGAGAAAGGTCGCGATGTAGCGGTGGATCATTTCCCGCCAGGCTTTGCCCAGCGACACCGGTCCGTGCTCGCCGCCCTGCTCCTGCACGGCCTGGGCGATCTTTTCGCCGGCGCGGGTCGGGGTCAGGTGTCCATAGCAGCCCGGCCAGTCGGGGCAGCCCAGACCCGCATCGGTCAGGCGGACCCAGGCACCGAGCATCACCAGACCGAGCGTGACGACAAGCGCGAATCCCAGCAGCCGGGCCAGCACGCGGCGGGCCGAGACACCGTCGGCTGCCCGGGACAGCGAAGAGACGGCAGCGTTCATGGGACGCACCGCACGGGCCGAGAGCAAGGAGCAGACATGTCAGCCGATCCGCGAGGCGCGCAGGAGCTTGGAGATGTCCCGTTTCATGCGGTTCGGGTCCGCCTGGGCCGGATATCGCATCATCAGGTTGCCCAGCGGGTCGATGACATAGGTCGGCGGTCCGCCGGCCGCCTCGGCCGGGGGCAGTGCGGTCGCCAGGGCGGCAGGATCGGCGCGCATCACATGCAGCCCTTCGTGCTCGGCCATCAGCGATGCAGGCGGCGACGAACCGTCGGTGATCAGCAGCACCCTCTCGATCCTGTCACGGTCGCGGCCGGTGGTCAGGCGAACCTGGCGCATCACATACAGGCGCTGGGCGCAGGCTTCATCACAGCCGCGATTGGCCGTCGTCAGCAGGACCCACTTTCCCTGAAAGCGGTCCATGCCGACGGCCTGGCCGTTCGGCGCAACCGCCGCCAGGGCCGCCACCGGGCGCTGAGGTTCGATGAGCTCGCCATAGTTCGACCGGCCAGTCGGCTTGATCACGTAATAGGCCGTGTATGACGCGATGACGGGCGCCACGCACACCGCCAGAATGCCGAGCAGCTTGAGACGCATGCGCCGACGCACGGCGGGCTCGAGCTGCGCTCCGCGGGCATTTTCCGCCGCACCGTCGGAAGGTGCGGACACCACCACGGGATCCCGCGGCGAAGGGTTTCGAGGCAAAGCTTCAGTCGGCACGGTCGGTGGCCTTTCTTGAATGACGGCGGGCCAGGTACAACAGATACAGCGTCACCGCGGCTGACGCGGCGGACATCAGGAACCACTGCACCGCATAGCCGAGATGCTTGTCGACGTCCGGACCCGCCGTGCGCCATTCTCGAACCAGGCCGTCCGCCGGGGCCCCGCCGGCCGCCTGGCGAATGATGAAGGGCTGCAGATCGAGCCCAGACCATCGACGGTAAACCTCGGGATCGAGGTTCTGCCAGAGGCGCTCGCCCGGCCGAGGCTCGGGCATCGCCTTCAGTTCGATCGTGCGTTCGAGGGCGGACTCGGCCAGTCCGGAAATCAGCACTTCGTCGGTCGGAGTAATCACCGCCGGCAGGCGGTTGCGGTCCCGCACATCACGCGCAATCCAGCCACGCAGCACCAGCACATGCAGCGACGAATCCCGGAGTTTAACCGGCGTGAGCACGTAAAACCCCGCAACTCCCAGGTGCGTGCGGTTGTCGATGAAGATGGTGTCGTCGGCCACGAAGCGCCCTCGCGCCTGCACTAGCCGTCCGGACACCTGCGCGGCGGACACCCGCGTGCCGTCCAGCCGGAGGGGCCCGGCCTTTGCGGCACGATCCAGCGTCGCCTGCTGCGCACGCTTCTCGTCGGCACGGCTCAACTGCCACTGGCCGAGCGTCGCAGTCAGCGCGGTGACAAGAGCCATGGCCACGACTGCCATGAGCCTTCCAAGCATCGGCCGACCCGAGGGGATAGAATCATCGCCCATGAAATGGCTCGTTTTGATTGCATTCGCCCTGATATTGGGCAGCCTGGCCTCCGCCATGGTCTACCTGATCCGCGATCGCGGCCGGACCCGCAACGTCGTTCGGGCACTCGGCTTCCGGGTCGGCTTCTCGATCCTGCTGTTCCTGCTGATTCTGTTCGCCAACTGGATGGGCTGGATCCAGAGCACCGGCGTGCCCATCCGCTCGGGCGGCTGAAGCCGGGGTGCCGCAAAGCAGAAGGGCCGCCACCTGGCAGCCCTTCAGGTGATGCCGGCGGCCATCGGCCGCCATTCGGCGCTCAGAGCCAGTAGACGACCACGTACAGGCCCAGCCACACCACGTCCACGAAGTGCCAGTACCAGGCGGCTGCTTCGAAGGCGAAGTGGTTCTCGGACGTGAAGTGCCCGTTGAGGATGCGGAACAGCACGACCGTCAGCATGATCGCGCCCACGCAGACGTGAAATCCGTGGAAGCCGGTCAGCATGAAGAACGTCGAACCGAAGATGCCCGACGTCAGCTTCAGGTTGAGGTCCTTGTAGGCGTGCGCGTATTCGAATGCCTGCAGCGAAAGGAAGATGGCGCCAAGCAGCACAGTGACGAGCATCCAGAACTTCAGTGCGCCGCG
>DAONCJ010000215.1:0-6357 GCA_035401985.1 Burkholderiaceae bacterium
CCGACTTCGAGCAGCGTGGGCACCAGCATCGAGATGCCCTGCCCGCCCAGGCCGGGACTCACGCGGGCCCGCGCGAACTCCTCGGCGATGATGCGCGACTTCAGGATGTCGGGCTCGAGGCCTGCGCCACCGTATTCGCGTGGGATGGTGCGCGCCGCATAACCGTGCTCGATCAGCAGACGCTGCCACGCTTTCGACTTCTCGTCCTTGGGGCGCGAGACGGCGGGGGCCTTGTCGCGATGGGCGGCAAGGAAGGCGAGCACCTCGGCCCGGAAGGCCTCGTATTGAGGACCAATGTTCAGATCCATGGCGCGCTGGCTCCGGTGAATGTCGTCGTGGCGGGGAGGACAAAACGGCAGACAGTGCTCATCGCGCCGACACCTCGCCCAGCAGTGCATCGGCCAGCCGGCGCCGGTGATGCGCCGCATCCCCGAAGCTGTATTGCAGCCAGAGCGCGCGCCGCAGGAAGAGCTGCGCATCGCATTCGAAGGTGAAGCCGAAGCCGCCGTGGAACTGCACGGCGCGATCGCCGGCGAAAGCGAAGGTGTCGCCGGACTCGACCTTGGCCATGCGCAGCGCGTTCAGGGCGTCGTGGCCGTCAGCCAGCAGCGTGGCAGCGTGATAGACGTGCGATCGCGCCCGCTCCATGCCGACCAGGATGTCGGCGCAGGTGTGCTTGAGCGACTGGTAGCTGCCGATCTTGCGCCCGAAGGTGGTGCGGGTGTTCAGGTACTCGACGACCACGTCCAGCGTGCCCGCAATGCCGCCGGCAGCCTGGGCACTGGCCAGCAGCAGACCGGCGTTGCGCACGGCCAGCAGTGACGCACGAGCCGCCGCGCCGGTGATCACCGCCGAGGCCGCCAGCCGCAGGCCATCCAGCGTGAGGCGGGCGCAGCGCGCCGTCTCGTCGATGACGACCTCCTTTTGCAGGGCCCCGGGCGGCAGGTCGGCTGCAGGCACCACGACCAGCGCCGGCGCACCGGCCAGGTTGACCGACACCAGCAGGACATCGGCGACCGCTGCGTCGCAGACCAGCGTCTTGACCCCGCTGAGATGGACCGAATCGCCGTCGCGGCGCAGCCCGGATTCGACATGCGTGAGGTCCCAGTCGCCTTCGGGTTCGAGCAGGGCGACGGTGCCGATGCCGCCCTGGCTCAGACGCGGCAGCCACTGGCTCTGCAACGCCTCGTCGGCGCAGGCGAGCAGCGCCTGGATGCACAGCTGTGTGCTGACGAATGGCGTGGCCAGCAGATGGCGGCCCATCGGCTCGGCGATGGTGGCCACTTCGGCCAGAGACAAGCCGCTGCCGCCGAAGCGCTCGGGTACCGCAATGCCCGACCAGCCGAGCGCGACCATTTCGTCCCAGATCGCGCGCTCGAAGCCGTGCTCGGTGGTGAGTCGGTCGCGGACCGCGCGAAGTGAGGATTTCTCGCGGCAGAAGCTGACTGCGGTATCGAGCAGCATCGACTGCTCGTCGGTGAATCGGATCAGGGGATTCGGAGCGTTCATGCGGTCAGTCCTTGGGCAGGCCGAGCACACGCTCGCCGACGATGTTGGCCTGGATCTGGCTCGTGCCGCCGCCGATCGTCGAAGAGAACGAGTTGAAATAGGTGCGCTGCCATTTGCCGCCCTCGACCGCGGCGGTATCGCCCACCCAGCGCACTGCGTTGGCGCCCTGCAGCGACAGCGCGAACTGGAACAGCCGGCGCCGGTATTCGGAGGTTCGCAGCTTGGCGGACAGCGGAATGGCGTCCGGGCGCTCGCTGCAGAGCGCCTGCACCTGCCCGCGCGCGGCGCACAGCCGGTCGCCCTGATCCTCGATCAGGAAACGGGCAAGCTGGTCGCGCACGAACGGATCGTCCAGGGCCGGACGACCGTCGCGACGCGACCGCCGGGCCAGCTCGATCACATCGTTGATCCCCAAAGACACACGGGAGATCCCGCCCGCCTGCCCGCCGGTGGCGCCGCGCTCGAAGGTGAGCGTCATCATCGCGATCTTCCAGCCCTCGCCTTCGCGGCCCATCAGGCAGTCGGCGGGCACGCGGGCTTCGTGGAAGAACGTCTGGGTGAATCCGTACTCGCCGGTCAGTTTCTTGATCGGGCGCACTTCGATGCCGGGCGCATGCATCGGGATCAGAAAGAACGACAGGCCGCCGTAGCGCTTTTCCTGGGGATTGGTGCGGGCCAGCAGGATCATGTACTTGGCGTAGCTGCCCAGGCTGGTCCAGATCTTGGACCCGGTGATCACATACTCGTCGCCGTCGCGCACAGCCCGCGTCTGGGTGTTGGCAAGATCGGAGCCCTGGTCGGGTTCGGAAAAGCCCTGGCACCAGATGTCGTCGGCGTTCAGGATGCCGCGGATGTACCGCTGCTTCTGCGCTTCGGTGCCGATCGCCAGGATCAGCGGCCCGGCCCAGTTCAGACCGATGGTGTTGGGCACGAACGGCGTCTTCTGGCGCGCCATCTCGGCGTTGACGATGTCCTGATACGCCTGCGCGCGCCCGCCGCCCCCGTAGGCCCGCGGCCAGGCCATGCCCAGATAGCCGGCGTCGTACACCTTGCGCTGCCAGGCCCGAAGGAACTGGAACTGCGGATCGGTGCCGACCTCCATGAACGATTCGGGCAGCAGAAAATCGGGCTCGGCCGGCTTGTTGGCGCTGAACCAGGCCTGCACCTCGCGCCGGAAGGCGTCGAGCTCGTCACTCATCGTTGACTCGTTCATTTCGACTCGACCCAGGCCGGCTTGCGCTTCTCGCGGAACGCGGCCATGCCTTCGGCGGCCTCGGGCGTCATGAACATCCGCCGGCTCCACTGGCCAGCCACGGTGAAGGCTTCGGCCTCGTCCAGGGTGGGGATCGTGCGCACGAGCTTCTTGCACTCGGCCAGCGCGTTCGGCCCGCCGAGCCGCAGCATGTCGATTTCCTCCTGCACTGCCGAAACCAGCTGGTCGGCAGGCACGGCACGGTGGGCAAAACCCATCGCGACCGCCTGGGTGCCGCTGAAGCGCTCGCCGGTCAGGATCAGCTTCATGCCGTGATGGCGGCCCAGCTTGGGCAGGCACACCACGGCGATGACGGCCGGGATCACGCCGATGCGGACTTCCGAAAAACTGAACGGGGCTTCGTCGACGGTGATCACGATGTCGGCCGCCCCGACCAGACCCAGTCCGCCCGCGAAGGCCGCGCCATTGACCGCGGCGATCACGGGCTTGTCGCCGTTCATCATCTTCTGGAGGATCTCGGGCAGGCCCACCGCCCGGCGACCCTCGGTCGCGCTGCCCGGGGGATTCTTAAGGTCGGCGCCCGCGCAAAACGCCGGACCGGCGCCGGTGATCACGATGCAGCGCGCGGCCGGGTCGGCGATGGCGGCGTCCATGTGATCGGCCAGTTCGTTGACCAGCACCGCCGACAGGGCGTTGCGGTTGTCGGGCCGGTTCAGCGTGATCCAGGCCGCGCCCTGGCGGACTTCATAGCGGGTGGCTTCGGTGTTGGACATGTCTCACGCTTTCCTGGATTGTTCCTCGAAGGTGACCAGCAGCGCGCCATTGGCGACCTGCTCGCCGACCGCCACCGCCAGCGCCTTGACGACGCCGGTGGCCGGCGCCGTGATCCGGTGCTCCATCTTCATGGCCTCGAGGATCATCAGCAGCTGGCCCTTTTCGACCGCCTGGCCCTGGACCACCTCGACCGCGAGCACCTTGCCGGGCATCGGCGCCTTCAGTCCGCCGCCCGCCTGCGAGCGGTTGGCCGACGGGAACCGCGGCTGCTCGAGCAGCTCGAGGTCGCCGCCGGGCCCCTGCACCAGATGGCGCGCGCCGATCGAGGTGACGGCGACGCGCTGGCGCCGCCCGTCGATGGCGAAGTCGATGCCCGCCGCATCGGCCGCGAAGACCTCCGCCTGACAGTCGCGCCCGCCGATGTTCGCCCAGAAGCGTCCATCCTGGCGCACCCGGTAGGCCACCTTCAATTCGCGCTCGCCCGCGCGGTAGCTGACGATCTGCGGCGGCATGTGCGAATTGCGATAGCCGCCGACGATGGTGCGCTGCACGCGGGCGCCGGCACGGCGCATGGCCCGGCCATGCAGCGCCACGCCCAGGGCGCAGACATCGAGTTCGGCGGCATCGGGTTCTCGCTGCGCGGCCGGCGCCACGCGTTCGATGAAATCGGTGGTCGTGTCACCCGCCAGGAAGGCTTCGCTGCGCAGCGTGGCGACCAGGAAGTCGCGGTTGTGCACGATGCCCTGGATGCGGGTTCGCTCGAGCGCTCGCGCCAGCCGCGCCGCGGCTTCGCGCCGTGTGGGCGCGTGCGCGATGACCTTGGCGATCATGGGATCGAACTCGATGCCGATCTCGCTGCCCGATTCGACGCCCGAGTCGTAGCGCACGCCTTCCTCGATTGCGGGCTGCCAGACCAGCACCGTGCCCGGTGTCGGCAGGAAATCCTGCGCGGGATTCTCGGCGCAGACCCGGGCCTCGATCGCGTGGCCGCCGATCTTCAGGTCGGCCTGCGAATAACCGAGCGCCTCGCCCTCGGCGACGCGGATCTGCTCGCGCACCAGATCCAGACCCGTGATCGCCTCGGTGACCGGGTGCTCGACCTGAAGCCGGGTGTTGACCTCGAGGAAGAAGAACTCGCGGCCGCTGACCAGGAACTCGGCCGTGCCCGCCGAGTGATAGCCGATGTGACGTGCAGCTGCCAGCGCCGCCTGGCCCATGGCCTCGCGCAGGCCGGCATCGAGCGCCGGCGAAGGCGCCTCCTCGATGATCTTCTGGTGACGACGCTGGATCGAGCACTCGCGCTCGAACAGGTGGACCAGGTTGCCGTGCCGGTCGCCGAGAATCTGGATCTCGACGTGGCGCGAGCGGGTGAGCCAGCGCTCGAGGAACACGGTTCCGTCGCCGAACGAGGCCGTCGCCTCGCGACGCGCGCCTTCGATCGCCGGTGCGAGCTCGTCCGGCGACTGCACCACCCGCATGCCGCGTCCGCCACCGCCGGCCGCGGCCTTGATCAGCACCGGATAGCCGATCCGCTTGGCCGCCGCCAGCGCATCGGCCTGCGGCGTCAGTTCGAAGGCCTCCAGCGCCGGCACGCCGACCTCCTTGACCACCCGCTTGGCCGCCAGCTTGTCGCCGATGCCGCGGATCGCCGCCGGAGAGGGACCCACCCAGGTCATGCCGGCGTCGATCACCGCCTGGGCGAATCGGGCGTTCTCGGACAGAAAACCGTAGCCCGGATGAACCGCGTCGGCGCCGCTGCGCCGGCAGGCTTCGAGCACCTTGTCGATGTCCAGATACGTCTCGGCCGAGGTGCGGCCCGGCAGCGCGATGGCGCTGTCGGCCTCCTGCACGAATGGCGCACGGGCGTCGCCGTCGGCATAGATGGCGACGGTCGCGATGCCCATGCGATGGGCGGTGCGAAAAATCCGGCGTGCGATCTCGCCGCGGTTGGCGACCAGCAGCCGCCGGATGGGTTTGACGCTCACATCCGCCATGTGCCGAACTCCTTGGTGCCCTGGATGGCCTTGTTGTGGCACGCCGACAGTGCGATGCCCAGCACCGTGCGGGTGTCGCGGGGATCGATCATGCCGTCGTCGGAAACGCGCGAAGTGGCGAACAGGCCCTTGGAGCGCTCCTCGGCCCAGAACTCCACCGACTCGACGCGCTTGGCGTTGGCCGCCTCGTCGAAGACTTCGCCGCGGCGCTCGGTCGAGGTGCGCTGCACGATGGTCATCACCCCGGCCATCTGCTTGGGGCCCATCACCGCGATCTTGGCGGTGGGCCAGATGAAGTTGAAGCGCGTGCCGAAGGCGCGCCCGCTCATGCCGTAGTTGCCCGCGCCGTAGGACGCGCCGACGACCACCGTCAGGTGCGGCACGGTCGAGTTGGACACGGCGTTGATCATCTTCGAGCCGTTCTTGGTGATGCCGCCCTGCTCGAAGTCGGTGCCGACGATGTAGCCGGTGATGTTGTGCAGGAAGACCAGCGGCACGTCGATCTGGTTGCAGAGCTGGATGAACTGCGCGGCCTTCTCGGATGACTCTGAAAACAGTGCCCCGTTGTTGCCCAGGATGCCCACCGGAAAGCCATGGATCGAGGCCCACCCGGTGACCAGGGTCGGGCCATACAGGGGCTTGAATTCCTCGAAGCGCGAACCGTCGACGATCCGCGCGATCACCTCGCGCATGTCGAAGGGCTGGCGCAGATCGCGCGAAACCATGCCCAGCAGGTCCTCGGGATCGCAGACCGGCTCGTCGGGCGGCAGCGTCGGTCCGGGCCCCTGCTTGCGCCAGTTCAGGTGGCTCACCACCTCGCGGCACATCCGGATGCCGTCCATCTCGTCCTCGGCCAGATAATCGCCC
>DAONCJ010000216.1:0-6345 GCA_035401985.1 Burkholderiaceae bacterium
CGACGCCTCGCATTTCCTGTCGCCGATGCCGCTGGCCATCTCGATGGGGCTCGGCTCGGTCGCGCAGCCGATGAGTGTTGCGACCATCCAGAACATCAACGGGCAGGCGATCACGCTGCACACGAAGCACAAGGACAGGCGCGATCCGAAGTCGTGGAGGGGATTCAAGTTCGCGGTGCCCTTCGAGTATTCGATGCACAACTTCCTGCTGCGCTATTACGTCGCCGAACATGGGCTGGACCCTGACCGCGACATCCAGATCCGCGTCACCCCGCCGCCCGAGATGGTGGCCAACCTGCGGGCCGGCAACATCGACGGGTTCCTCGGTCCCGATCCGTTCAATCAGCGCGCGGTGTATGACGAGGTCGGCTTCATCCACATCCTGTCCAAGGAAATCTGGGACGGCCATCCGTGCTGCGCATTCGGGGTGTCCGAAGCCTTCATCCAGCAGAACCCGAACACGTTCGCGGCGCTGTACCGCTCGGTGCTGGAGGCCGCCGCGATGGCGCGCGATCCGAAGAACCGTTCGCTGATCTCCAAGGTGATCGCGCCGGCCGCCTATCTGAATCAGCCCGAGACCGTGATCGAGCAGGTGCTCACCGGCAAGTTCGCCGACGGCCTCGGTGCGGTGAAGAACGTGCCCGACCGCGCCGATTTCGATCCCGTGCCCTGGTATTCGATGGCGGTGTGGATGCTGACGCAGATGAAGCGCTGGGGCTACGTGAAGGGGGAGGTCAACTACAAGGACATCGCCGAGAAGGTGTTCCTGCTGACCGATGCCAAAAAGCGCATGGCCGAACTCGGCCAGAAGGCGCCCGAGGGCGGCTATCGCAAGTTCAAGGTCATGGGCCGCGAGTTCGATCCGGCCAGGCCGGGCGAATATGCGGCCAGCTTTCCCATCAAGCGGATGTGAGGGCCGACCCATGGCGATGACTCTCAACGTGAAGGCGGCATTGCTGTCGCTGCTGCTGCTTGCCTGCGCGCTGGGCGCATGGCAGCTGGCGGCGATGCCTCCCGGATCGGCCAGCGGACCGGGGGCGGCGGCACGAACGGCGGCGGATGACGAGTACGCGAAGCTGATGGGCAAGACCGCCAGCACCCAGAAGACCAGCGGACTGCCCACGCTGGGGCAGATGGGCGAGACGATGGCACGCCACCTGAGCGATCCGTTCTACGACAACGGGCCCAACGACAAGGGCATCGCGATCCAGCTGGGCGCTTCGCTCGCCCGTGTGGGGGCAGGCTACGGTCTGGCTGCACTGATTGCGATCCCGCTCGGCTTTCTGATCGGCATGTCGCCACTGATGCATCGGGCGCTGGACCCGTTCATCCAGGTGCTCAAGCCGATTTCGCCGCTCGCCTGGATGCCGCTGGCGCTCTACACGATCAAGGATGCGGCGATCTCGGGCATCTTCGTGATCTTCATCTGCTCGATCTGGCCGATGCTGATCAACACGGCCTTCGGCGTCGCGGGCGTGCGCCGCGAATGGTTGAACGTGGCCCGCACGCTGGAGGTGCGCCCGCTGCGGCGCGCGCTGCTGGTGATCCTGCCTGCGGCCGCGCCGACCATCCTGACCGGCATGCGGATCTCGATGGGCATCGCGTGGCTGGTGATCGTGGCGGCCGAGATGCTGGTCGGCGGAACCGGGATCGGCTACTTCGTTTGGAACGAGTGGAACAACCTGTCGCTGACCAATGTGATCTTCGCGATCCTGATGATCGGCGTGGTCGGCATGCTGCTTGATCTGATGTTTGCGCGGCTGCAGCGCGCCGTCACCTACCGGGAGTAGCCGTCATGACCACTGAGGCATTCCTGTCGGTTCAAGGGCTTTCAAAGACATATCCCCGCGCCGGGGGCGGCGAGCCCTTGCCGGTCTTCGAGGACGTGAGCTTCGGAATCGAGCGCGGCGAGTTCGTGTGCATCGTCGGCCATTCGGGCTGCGGCAAGACCACGATCCTGAACATCCTGGCCGGTCTCGAGGAGGCCAGCGCCGGCTTCGTCTTCATGGATCGGCGCGAGGTGCGCGGGGCCAGCCTGGACCGCGGTGTCGTGTTCCAGGGCCATGCGCTGATGCCATGGCTGTCGGTGCTGCAGAACATCGCGTTCGCGGTCAAGTCGCGCTGGCCCGACTGGAGCCGTGCCCGGATCGCCGAACACAGTCGCCGCTTCATTGCGCTGGTCGGACTGGCTGGCGCCGAGGACAAGAAGCCGGCCGAGCTGTCCGGCGGCATGAAGCAGCGCGTGGGCATCGCGCGTGCCTTTGCGATCCAGCCCAAGATGCTGCTGCTCGACGAACCGTTCGGCGCGCTCGATGCCCTGACCCGGGGCGTGATCCAGGACGAACTGCTGCGCATCTGCGCCTCGACCCACCAGACGGTCTTCATGATCACGCACGACGTGGACGAGGCCATTCTGCTGGCCGATCGGATCCTGCTGATGAGCAACGGCCCGCGCGCGCGCGTGGCCGAGATCGTGCGCAACACGATGCCGCGCGACCGCACACGTCTGACGATCCACCACGATCCCCAGTACTACCGGATCCGCAATCACCTGGTTGACTTTCTCGTGCACCGCTCGCAGCTGATTCAGCAGGGCGGCACCGATCTGCAATCTGCGCGTGCCGGCGAACCGGCCCGCGAAGTCACCCCCGGCCTGGAGGGCGAGCCGCCGTCCCGGCCGGCACAACCCTCGGCAATCCCCGCCATCCCGGAGACCCATCCATGAACCGCAATGACATCACCGAAAAGATCTACGAGACCAAGGTCCTCAAAGGCATCAAGTGGGCCGATGTGGCCGCACGGGTCGGCCAAAGCAAGGAGTGGGTGACCGCCGCCTGTCTCGGCCAGATGACGATGACCGTCGCGCAGGCGGGCGTCGTGGCCGAGATTTTCGGTCTGACCAAGGACGAGGCGGCGTGGCTGCAGGTGGTGCCGTACAAGGGTTCGCTGCCGACACCGGTTCCGACCGACCCGCTGATCTACCGCTGGTACGAGATCGTCAGCGTGTACGGCATGACGATCAAGGAGCTGATCCACGAGGAGTTCGGCGACGGCATCATGAGCGCGATCGACTTTTCGATGGACATCGTGCGCGAGCCCGATCCGAAGGGCGATCGGGTCAATGTCACGCTGAGCGGAAAGTTCCTGCCGTACAAGACCTACTGAGCACGCCGGCCGGGGCTCACGCGCCGCGGAACAGCGCGAAGCCCCAGGCCGTGAACTTCAAGGGCAGGTGATAGTGTTCCTGCAGGTTGACGACGTTGAACCGGAACACCGCCACCTCCTGGAAAAACGCCGTCTGGGTCGCGCCGCGTTCGCGCCACCAGTCGCCCAGGTGAAAGTGCGCCTCGTGCGCGCCGGCGGTCACGCCCGACCCGGACACCACAGGATGATCGAGTGCACCGTTCGCGCCCAGCACGCCGGCCGCGATGCTGCGGGGCTGGGGGCCTTGCAGCGCGAATATTTCCACCCGCATGCCGGCAGCGGGCACGCCGCCCGCCACATCGACCGCGTGTAGTGAAATGCCTCCGGCCATGCGGAACTCCTGGTTGAGGTGAGAGGGTCAGGCGCGGACGCGCCGGCCCGGCAGTGCCAGCGTACCGGAGAGCGCGATCAGCGACACGGCGGCGTAGGCGCCTCCCAGTGACGAGAAGCGCGCGACGGTTGCGAACAGCAAGGGGCCACTGACCAGGCCGGCCATCATCAGCACCATGACGGCGCCGGTCGTCGCGCCGATCTCGTCGGGTGGCGATCGCTCGGCCACTTCGGCCAGGAACACGCCGTTCCAGCCGCTGGCCGTCAGGCCGAACACGCCGGCCACCGCCAGCAGCGACCCGAAGTTCATCGATGCGCCGAGCGTGCCCAGCGCCAGCGCGCTGACGATCATCACGCAGCCCAGCAAGCGCAGCAGATCCATGCTGGGCATGATTCGCGAGGCGACCCATCCCCACAGCAGTCGTCCGATCAGTCCGCATCCCTGGGCGAACGCCGCCACCCAGCCGGCGTGTGCCAGCTCGAGACCCCGCTCGCGGACCAGAAAGGTGACGATGAAACTGTTCAGGCAGACCTGGGTGGCGCCGAACGCACCGGCGGCGATCGCCAGTCGCGCCAGTGCGGGATTAGCCCGCAGGACCGCTCGCCAGCCAGCCCGCCTCCGTGTCGCCGCGAAGGACTGTGGCCGGTGTGCCGGATGCCTGCCCATCGGAAGCGTCAGCGCGGCGGCGATGATGGCGACCATCAGCGCCGCGCTCAGCAGCGCACCCTGCCAGCCCAGCCAGAGTGCCTGCAGCGGCAGGCTCATCGAGGCCAGCACCGCGCCTGCCTGCACGCCTGACTGCTTGAGCGAGAAGTAGAGCGGTCGCTGCACCGGTGGCACATGCTGCGCCAGGACCTGCGATGCGGGCGGCGCCTCGACGCCATTGCCCAGACCAATCAGCACGGCGCTGACGAGCAGTCCCAGCGGATGCGCCGTGGCGGCGGCGGCCACGCCGAGCGCACACAAGACTGCGCAAAGGCGCGAGGTCTGCCACGCGCCCAGACGCTCGACGATGCGACCGGCCCAGGCGGAGATCAGCAGGGCGGAGCCCCAGACGGTGCCCGAGTACAGACCGACCCATTCAGGGCTCAGGTCGAGGTCTCGCGCAATGGACGGTGCCAGCACCGGCGCGGCCATCAGGGCGAGCGTGGCCGAGGCCACCACCGCGCCCATCCACAGCGAGACCGACAGCGGCGCGCCGGGCAGGCTCATTCGCGAGCCGAGGGGGGCACCCGCCACCCCGCTACTGCCGCAGGCGTCGCGACAGTCCCACGGCGCGCTCCATCACGATCATCATCACCAGCGTGATCAGGATGATGACGCTGGACATCGCGGCGATCGTCACGTCCAGACGACCCTCGAGGTCCTGCCACATCCGGATCGGCAGCATGTCGGTGCGCGCATCGCGCAGGAACAGCGACACCGGCACATTGTCGAACGAGGACATGAACGCGATGAAGGCGCCGGCCATCACGCCCGGGCGGATCGAAGGCAGGGTGACGTGGCGGAACGTGAACCAGCGATTGGCCCCCAGGCTGGCGGAGCTCTCGAGCAGGGCCGGATCGAGCTGGGCCAGTGCAGCGGTGGTCGTGCGGATCACGTAGGGAACGCAGACCGCCGAGTGTCCGATCACCAGCGTGGTCGCCGACACGGGCATGCCGATCCATGAGAAGGTCATCAGCGCCGCAAAGCCGAAGGCCAGTGCCGGCAGCACCAGCGGCGACATGAACAGCGAGTCGAGCACGCGCGCCATCGCGGTCTGCGACCGGGCGATCGCGAGGGCGCCGCACACGCCCAGCACCACCGAAAGCACGGTGGTGGCCAGCGCGACCTTGATGCTGTTCCATGCGGCGAAGTGCAGTTGCGAGGCATCGATCAGTTCGCCGTACCACTTCAGCGAATAGCCGGGCGGCGGAAACTTCAGCGAAAAGCCGTCGGTGAACGAGACGATCAGCACCACCAGCGTCGGCGCGATCAGCAGTACCAGCGTCAGCAGCGCGAGGGTCCAGATCGACACTCGGAAGATCAGGGTCGGAAGATCGGTTCGACGCGCCACGGCAAGGTCCTCGGGTTCTGGATGGCTCAGGTGGTCGCGTAGCCGCGCGACATCCGACCCAGCAGGTTGAACGCGCTGACGCAGACCAGCACGGTGGCCAGGAAGGTGAGCGAGATCACCGCCGCAAACGGATAGTTCGACAGCGCGGAGGCCTGCTGGTACAGGTACATCGGCATGAACAGCATCTGCCCGCCGCCGATCAGCGACTGCGAAATGAAGGCAGTGATTGCGGCCGCGAAGGTGAGCAGACAGCCGGCGACGATGCCCGGGAGCGACAGCGGCAGGGTGATCTGGCGGAAGGTCCGCCATTCGCTGCCGCCCAGCGATGAGGACGCGTCGGCCAGATTCGGGTCGATGCGCTGAATCGCGTTGATCAGCGGCAGCACCATCAGCGGCAGCTGGACATTGGCCAGGGTGACGACGAGTCCGGTCCGCGTATAGAGCAGCCGGGCCGCACTGTCGATCACGCCGAGATCGAGCAGGACCGCATTGATGATGCCCTGGCGGCCCAGAATGACGATCCACGCGAAGGTGCGCACCACCACACTGGTGAGCAGCGGCAGCATCACGATGAAGATGACCAGCGGCTGAAGGCGTTCGGGCAGGCGCACGAACACCCAGGCCAGCGCATAGCCCATCACGAGACACAGCGCGGTGACCTGCACGCCCAGCCACAGCGTGTCGCCCAGCACCGACATGCCGAAGGCGTCGAACATCTTCGTCCACTGCGCCAGCGTGCCCCACTGCGTCATGC
>DAONCJ010000217.1:0-6332 GCA_035401985.1 Burkholderiaceae bacterium
ATCGAGGCGCTGTTCGGCGAGGCGGCACGCGCCCGGGGTCTGGAGTTCTCGATCGTGGTCGAGCCGACCCTTCCCGATCGATTCGAAGGCGACTCGGCTCGAATCACGCAGGTGCTGTCCAATCTGGTCAGCAATGCGATCAAGTTCACCGAGCGCGGCACCGTGGCACTGACCGTGGCTGCGCACGGGGACGGTCTGCGGTTTTCGGTGATGGACACCGGTATCGGCATCGACCCCGAGTTCGTGCGCCACATCTACGAGGCTTTCCGTCAGGCGGACAGCTCGATCACGCGGCGTTATGGCGGGGTCGGCCTCGGTCTGGCCATCGTCAAGCAGCTGTGCGATTCGATGGGCGCGACCACCAGCGTGCGCTCCACGCCCGGGGTCGGATCGACCTTTCTGATCGATCTGCCGCTGCCCGCCCTGCCACCCGCGGCACCGCTGTTCGATGCGCCGCTGTTCCATGCGCAGGCGCCGGCGTCTTCCGCGAAAGCGGCAGCGACAAAGGGCTCGACGCGCACCGGCGCATCCAAGGATGCGCGGCCGATTCGCGTCCTTCTCGCTGAAGACAATCCTGGCAACCGCGAGATGATCGAGTGCTTCCTGGCCGACCAGGTCGATCAGGTGGTGTCGGTCGGGGATGGGCGCGCGGCGGTCGAAGCGTTTCGCAGCGGCCGGTTCGACATCGTGCTGATGGATTGGCAGATGCCCGGCATGGACGGCCTCGAGGCCACCCGCGCGATCCGGGCCATGGAGTGCGAGCTCGGCCGTACCCGGGTGCCGCTGCTCGCGCTGACCGCCCACGCCTCGCCCGGCGATCGCGAGCGCTGCCTGGCTGCGGGCATGGACGACTACCTCGCCAAGCCCTTCGACTCGGGCGACCTGATCGATCGGATCCACCGGCTCACGGCGCCGGGGGATCGAGCGAGCGCAGAAAGCTCAGCAGATCCGACTTCTGCTCCTCGGTCAGGCGAAGCGGCCTGAGCAGCGCCTCGCCGTCGGCGTGAAGCCGGTCGACGTCCAGACGATCGTAGTGACGCACCACCTCCTCCAGGGTCTTCAAGCGGCCGTCGTGCATGTACGGTGCGCTGGCCGACAGGCCGCGCAGCCCAGGCGTGCGCCATTCGCCGAAGTTGCGGTGCGCCGGTGTCACCGTGCGGGTCTTGAGCGCTGCCGCTTCGCTGTCCTGCCCCGTGGAGGCAAGCTGGTCATTGAAGGGGCCGAGCAGGTTGTAACGGTCCGCCCGGACCCGCTGGATTCCCGCATGGCGACCCGGGTCGACGCGGCCGGGCGCCACCAGGAACGGCATGCCCACGTCATGAAACTCGCCGTTCGAAAAGCCCGGGCCGAAGTGACAGACCACGCAATTGCCTCGGCCGATGAACAGCGCCAGCCCACGTCGCGCGGACGCCGGATAGCGTGCGGCGGCGGCGGCGTCCGAGCGCGCCACCGCGTCGCGGAAATCGTCGAATGCCGTGCGCGGTGTGACCAGTGTCTCGACGAATGCGGCGATCGTCTTGGCGGCGTCCACCATCAACAATTCGTCGACATCGCCGGTTGAGGCGGCCTGCGCTCCGGCGGCCTGCAATCCTGTTGCCTGCGAGCCATTGCCCTGGGCCCCAGCGGCCCGCGCGCCACCCGCCTGCTGAGCCCTCGGGCGTTCCCTGCGCGCCTGCGCGAGCGCGTTCGACAACGCCGGGTCGGCGCGAATCACGCCGGCCACACGGGCGGCGTCCGAACCCATCTCGTGCGCCGCAAGCAGCGGCCGAAGGGTGGCCGCCCACAGGCTGTCGGCACCGCCGTCCCAGCCGAACCATCGCTGCAGACCGACATTGAGCAGGCTCTGGCTGTTGCGATCGTGCTCGCCCATCCCGAGGGCCCGTGCGCGGCCGTCGCTGAAGCCCTGCGCCGGATCGTGGCAGCTCGCGCACGAGATCAGCCCGTTGCGCGACAGCCGCTTCTCGAAGAACAGCGTGCGGCCCAGGGCGATGGCCGCCGCCGATCCCGAGAAGCGATTGGTCGGGTCGCGTGCCGGGGTCGGCGGCCATGGGCCCTGGGCGAGCAGCAGCGCGCGTTCTGTTTCGCTCAAGGCCAGCGGCGACTCGGCGCTGCGAACCTGACGGGTGGCCAGGCAGGCGATCAGCACGGCAGCCAGACAGGCGACCAGCAAGGCGCCTGCCCGGTGCAGGGCCGCACGCGGCGCAGATCTTTCGCGCGGCAGCTCGGCGATCACTTCGTCATGCTCCGGCTGAGTCCGTTCAGCGCAGCACCAGCTCGTGCACCAGCCGCTCGGTGCGCCCGTCGATGCGCAGGTCGAAGCTCATCTGCCAGCGTCCCGGCATGTGCAGCAGCAGCCCGTCGGCGCGGAACTGCTGAGCGCCGGCACGGCTGATGCGCGGGGTGTAGTTCATGCCGTGGCGGTGCTCGGGCATCGTGGCATCGACGTTCAGCGCCTCGATCGACGCGCCGGCATGCCGCGGGCAGACCTGCGCCAGCACGCTGAACCGCTGGCCGACCGCGATCTTTGCCGGTGTGGTGACGAAGCTCAGCACCGCCTGATCGGCGTCGAGCTGCTGGGCCGCCGCCCGGTTGGCGGCTGACCCCGGCCCGCAGGCCGAAGATGCCGCGGATCCCGAGCGATTGGCCTGCCAGACCGGCAGGATCAACTCCTGGGCGTTGCGCCAGGCAATCCGCTCGGCGAGTGGGGCCGGCAGGTCGGCCAGCCAGGCGCGCGACCAATTCGCATGTTCGGGGATGTAATGCAGCCGCTCGGGCGTGAAGGTGTCGGTGCCGACCATGAATCGATCGGGAAACTCAACGAAGGCTTCGCGCCATTCGGGATCGACCTTCCCGCCATTGCCGTGGTCGCTGCGGAAGGCCAGATCGGCCCGCAGGCCCGGATGCTTGCGCAGCAGTGCGCGGACATTGGCGGGCCGGTCGAATCCGGCGTGCGCCCACAGCACCCGCGCCTGCGGGAACTGCACGAACAGCCGCTCGATCGCATCGGCATCCGAGTGCGCATGCAGGATCAGGTTGTGCTGGCGGGCCAGTTCGACCATGCGCCGCGGCACCGGCAGATCGGCGTCGGCCCCATAGACATGGAATTCGCCGATGGCGGCGTAGCGGAATCGGCGCAGCCGGTCCTCGACATGGCGCACGACACTTTCATCGCGCACCCAGGTCGAGATCTCGCCGCGGCTGCGGTAGGGCCGCAGGCTCGGGACCACCAGTTCGGGCGCGGCCTGGTACAGGCGCTGCGTGCCCTCGTCGCTGGAGCTGGACACCATCGCGAAGCGCAGTCCGGCCTTGCGCATCAGCCCGATCACCTCGGGCACCGGGATGGTCTCCCAGGCATCGTGGCTGTAGTGAACGTGGGTGTCGGCGATCGGCAGCGGATCGGCGGCTGCCGCCAGGGCGGGCAGGCCCGCGACGAGGCACAGCATCAGCGGACGCAGCATCAGTGGTCGCAGCATCAGTGGTCGCAGCACAGGGGGACGCAACATCAGCGGACGCAGCATCAGCGCACGCCAAAGGCGGGCGGCGAAATTCGGCAGGGACGGAGAGGGCATGGGACTCCTGGGCGCATCGCGGCGGGGTTCGGACGTCGACGGGCCGGCACACGGCACGGTGGCTGCGACCGTAAACCGGTGGCGGCCAGGATTCAAGCCCCACCTGCCATTCACCGTCAGCCATGCCGGCAGCCGTCGACGGCCGATCCCTTTGTCCGTGCCGGTACCATAGGGCACCGCACGCCCCCGAACTGAACGCCCGGAGTTCCGCCATGCCGCGCTTTGCCGCCAACCTGTCGATGATGTACACCGAACTGCCCTTCCTGGAGCGCTTCGCGGCCTGCGCTGCCGACGGTTTCAAGGCGGTGGAGTTCCTGTTTCCGTATGCCCATCCGGCCGCCGATATCGCCCAGGTGCTGCGTGACAACGGGCTGCAGCAGGTGTTGTTCAACGCGCCGCCCGGCGACTTCGACCGGGGCGAGCGCGGCATTGCCAGCCTGGCAGGGCGGGACGACGAATTCCGGCGTGGCATCGACACCGCGATCGAATACGCCCGGGTGCTCGACTGTCCGCGCGTGCATGTGATGGCGGGTCTGCTGACCGCCGAGTCTGCCCGTGCGGAGCAGTGGGCGCGGTACGAAGCGAGTATCGGCTGGGCCGCCGCCCGTCTGGCGCAGGCCGGTCTGGACACCCTGATCGAACCGATCAACACCCGCGACATCCCCGGCTACCTGCTCAATACCCAGGCGCAGGCGCATGGTCTGCGTGAACGGCTGGGCCTGCCGGGCCTGAAGGTCCAGATGGATCTGTACCACTGCCAGATCGTCGAAGGCGATGTGGCGATGAAGATCCGTCAGCACATCGCCGGCGTGGGGCATGTCCAGATCGCCGGCGTGCCGCAGCGCCACGAGCCCGATCTGGGCGAGGTCAATTACCCCTATCTGTTCGAGGTGCTCGACGAGGTCGGCTATCAGGGCTGGATCGGCTGCGAGTACCGGCCGCGCGGCGCCACCAGTGCCGGACTGGGCTGGATCAGGCCGTGGCTGCCGATGGTGTCAAAATAGCGGACTGTCCATCTCACTTTGCCTGGCAAAGCCCCCCGTGAGCACGCAACCTGAAACCGTCTACCAGTCCACGCTGCATTCCCTGCCCCTGCTGGGCCGGGGCAAGGTGCGCGACAACTACGCGGTGGGCGATGATCGCCTGCTGATCGTCACCACCGATCGGCTGTCGGCCTTCGACGTCGTGCTGGCCGAGCCTATTCCGGACAAGGGCAAGGTGCTCAACCAGATGGCGCTGTTCTGGTTCGACCGGCTGGCCGACATCGTGCCCAACCACCTCACCGGTGTGGCGCCCGAGTCCGTGATAGCAGCTGACGAACTGCCGCAGGTGCGCGGGCGCTCGATGGTGGTCAAGCGCCTGCGACCCATCCTGGTCGAGGCGGTGGTCCGCGGCTATGTGATCGGTTCGGGCTGGAAGGACTATCAGGCGAGCGGCAGCATCTGCGGCATCCGGCTGCCCGCCGGCCTGCAGCAGGCGCAGCAACTCGCCGAGCCCATCTTCACGCCGGCCGCCAAGGCCGACCTGGGCGAGCACGACGAGAACATCGCGTTCGACGACATGGTGGCGCGCATCGGCGCCGAACTCGCCGAACGCATCCGCGACATCAGCCTGCAGTTGTACCGGCGGGCTTCGCTATACGCCGCGACCCGCGGCATCATCATCGCCGACACCAAGTTCGAGTTCGGACTGGACGCCGAGAACCGTCTGCATCTGATGGACGAAGTGCTCACCGCCGATTCCTCGCGCTTCTGGCCGGCCGACCAGTACCGGCCGGGCATTTCGCCGCCCTCGTTCGACAAGCAGTTCGTGCGCGACTATCTCGAAAGCGTGCCCTGGGACAAGCGGCCGCCCGCTCCGGCGCTGCCGCCCGAGGTGATCCGCCGCACGGCCGACAAATATCGCGAGGCACTGACCCGCATCACCGGCAATTCCCTGGCCGACTGACCTGAAGGCATATCCATGGACAAGACGGCTCCGCTGGTGGGCGTGGTGATGGGCAGCAGCAGCGACTGGGAGGTGATGCAGCATGCCGTCGCGGTGCTGCTCGAGTTCGACATTCCTCACGAGGCGCGGGTCGTGTCGGCCCACCGCATGCCCGATGACATGTTCGCGTACGCCGAGCAGGCCGCCGACCGCGGACTGCGCGTGATCATCGCCGGCGCCGGTGGCGCGGCGCACCTGCCGGGCATGATCGCGGCCAAGACCATCGTGCCGGTGCACGGCGTGCCGGTGCCCTCCAAGTACCTGCGCGGCGAGGACTCCCTGCTGTCGATCGTGCAGATGCCCCGCGGCGTGCCGGTGGCCACCTTCGCGATCGGCGAGGCGGGCGCGTCCAACGCTGCGCTGCATGCGGTGGCCTCGCTGGCCACCACCGACCCCGCCCTGGCCGAGCGCCTGAAGGCCTATCGCGCCCGCCAGACCGAGGCGGCGCGCGCCATGATCCTGCCGGGGAGCTGAGATGGCGCACCTGCCGGTTCCTCCGCTGGTCCCCGGCACCTGGCTGGGCGTGCTTGGCGGCGGGCAGTTGGGCCGCATGTTCTGCACGGCTGCGCAGACGCTCGGTTACCGGGTCTGCGTGCTCGACCCCGACGCCGGCAGTCCGGCCGGCGCGGTGGCCGATCGCCACATCCAGGCGCAGTACCTCGATGCGGGTGCACTGGACGAGATGGCGGCGCTGTGTGCGGCGATCACCACCGAGTTCGAGAACGTGCCCGCCGCAGCGCTCGACCGGCTGGCGGCCACCCGTGTGGTTTCGCCGGC
>DAONCJ010000218.1:0-6314 GCA_035401985.1 Burkholderiaceae bacterium
GCGGCGGCACCGAGACCGGCGGGGCCGGCGATGCCGAGGTCTTCGAGCGGATCATCCGGACCAACGTGATCGGCATGGCCGACACCTTCGCGCCGTTCGTGTCTTCGATGCGCGAGTCGCGCAGCGGCCGTCTGGTCGGCATTGCCAGTGTCGCGGGCGTGCGCGGCCTGCCTGGAGCCGGGGGCTACAGCGCGTCGAAGGCGGCTGCCATCGCCTACCTCGAGAGCCTGCGTGTGGAGCTGCGCGGCAGCGGCGTTCGGGTCGTGACTCTCGCGCCCGGATTCATCCGGACCCCGATGACGGCGACTAACCGTTATCCGATGCCCTTCCTGACCGATGCCGATGTGTTTGCCGCGCGCGCCTGCGATGCGATTGCCGCCGGCCGATCGTTCGTGGTCATTCCCTGGCAGATGGCCTGGGTGGCAAGGCTGCTGCGCATCCTCCCGGACATCGTGTTCGATCGCGCGTTTTCGCGCGCTCCGCGCAAGGCCCGCACCGCGCCCATCGCGCCGCCGCCATGATGCCGGCGTCGGTGCCTGATGCGCTCGGGCGTGTTCACCCGCCCGCGGGGCCTGAGGCGCGCATCGTGTCGCTCGTCCCCTCGCTGACCGAACTGCTGTTCGCGCTCGAGCTCGGGCCGCAGGTGGTCGGGCGCACCGGGTTCTGCATCCATCCCGCCGAAGCCGTGCGCGCGGTGCCGAAACTGGGCGGCACCAAGGATGTGAATGTGGACGCGCTGCGCGAACTGGCGCCGACCCATGTGCTGCTGAACATCGACGAAAACGAGCAGCCGCTGTTCGAGGCGCTCGAGCAGTTCGTGCCGCATGTCATCGTCACCCACCCGATCGAGGTCGAGGACAATTTCGGGCTGTATGCGCTGCTGGGCAGCGTGTTCGGGCGCCAGGCGCAGGCCGAGGCGCTGCTCGCCGCGCTGCGCGCCGAACTGATGGCCTGCGCGCGCGCGGGCTGGCGCTGGCGGCGGGTGCTCTATCTGATCTGGCGCGACCCCTGGATGACGGTCAGCTCTCGCACCTATATCGCCCGGATGCTGGCGCAGGTCCGGCTGACCGCGGTGGCGCCCCCTGGCGACGACCGCTATCCGACGCTCGAACTGCCCGGCTTCGACCCCCAGCGCTTCGATGCGGTTCTGCTGTCCAGCGAGCCTTATCGGTTCGGCGCCAGACATGTCGAGGAACTGGCGGCGCAGCCGGGGCTCGCCGGCCGTCCGGTCCTGATGATCGACGGCGAAATGACGTCCTGGTACGGGGTTCGGGCAATCGATGGGTTGCGCTATCTGCGCGGCTTTCGCGACGAATTGGACGGCGCCTGCGCGGCGCCGGCAGGGGAGCAGCACCGATGAACCCGTTACGATGGTCAGCGCTTACTCTCGGCACTTTGCTTATCGCGGCTTGCGCCACGCCGCCGCCCGGTGGTTCGCCAGGGCCTGGCACGGGGGCGCGACCGAATTCGGGCGGTCCGGGGGCCACCGCGGGGCCGCGGCCCGGCCGGTACTACCTTGACGACGGTCCGGGCGATGCTCCGCCGGCCGACCTCGCCGCGATCCCTGACGCCCGGCCGCGTCTGGAGCCGCTGCACCGCTGGGCCAACCGGCCCTACGTGGTGTTCGACCGGCAATACGTGCCGATGACCCGGCTGGAGCCCTTCCGGGAGCGGGGCATCGGCTCGTGGTACGGCCGCAAGTTCCATGGCCAGCGCACGGCGAGCGGGGAGGTCTACGACATGTACGCGATGACCGCTGCCCATCCGACGCTGCCGATTCCCAGTTACGCCCGTGTGACGCACACCCGCAGCGGGCGCACGGTGGTGGTCCGGGTCAACGACCGCGGGCCTTTCCTGCAAGGCCGGGTGATCGATCTGTCGTGGACCGCCGCGGCCAAGCTCGGCTATGCGCAGGGGGGCAGCGGCGAGGTCGAAGTCGAACTGCTGGTCGATCCGGCGGGCGACGTGTCAGCCGACGCCATCGCCGGGCGCGCCGGCGCAGCGGCTTCGGCGCCGCTGGCCCTGATGGCGATTGCCGATACTCCGCAACGCGGTGTGCCGGTCGCCGCCGGCTCGGGCGCGCCGGCGGCTGCGGTGCCCGCGGCAGCCGGAGCCGCGCCACCCGGAGCCGCGCCACCCGGAGCCGCCACCCCCGGGGCCGGGGGAGCGGCCAGTCCTCCGACATCGGCTCCCGTGCCGCAGACTCGGCCCCCAGCCGACACCTCGCCCCCTGAGCGGCTCGATGTCGAAACCGTCATCGCGCCGCAGCCACCACGGCCGGCACGCGTGACGCCGCCCGCCAATCCCGCACCTGCGCCCGCGCCTGCCGCCTCCGAGGGCACGGCGCCGGCGGCGGCTCCAGCAGCGCCTTCCGCAGCGGCTGCCGCAGCGGCGCCGTCTCCATCCGGCGCCGCCAGCGCCATTCCCGGCCAATCAAGCGCCGCCGCCGGCGCGGCGCTGCCCCCCGGGCAGGGGCTGTACCTGCAGATCGGTGCCTTCGGCCAGCGGGACAACGCGCTTGCGGCCCGCTCGCGGGCGGCCGCTGTTCTGGGGATTCCGGTGGAGCGCATCCAGCTTCGCCCGGGCGAGGGTGCCTTGATCCGCGTGCTTGCCGGCCCTTTCAGCCAGCGCGCCGAGGCGCTTACCGCCGCGGACCGGATACGCCAGACCACTGATCTGCGTCCCGTGCCGGCGGTATTGCCGCGTTGACGCGGCACAAGGCCGCCGGTTCAGTCAGTTTTTTCGTCACCGCCCCGCAGCGCGAGCGCCAGCGCATACAGCGATTCGCGCGGGGCGCCGCTGATCTCATGGGCCAGACGGGCCGCCCGCGAGGGTGAAAGCTCGGTCAGCAGATGGCCCAGCAGCCGCTGCACCTCGGGGGCAAGTTCGGCCGCGGCCTCGCCGTCCGGCGCAGACGCTGCGGCGACCGGCGCGGGCTCGCGTTCGACCGCCACCACGAACTCGCCGCGCCGGCGCTCGGGCTTGCCCGACAGCCACTGCAGCGCGTCGCCTGCGGCGACCGCCGCGATTTCCTCGAACATCTTGGTGAGTTCCCGCCCGATCACCAGCGGCCGCTGCGCACCGAACCGGTCGACCAGGTCGGCCAGCAGTTCGTCGATGCGGTGGGGCGCCTCGTAGAACACCAGCGCCGCACCGCTCAGCCGCGCCGCCTGCGCCAGCACGGCCAGGCGCTCGCGGCGCGCCCGGGCCCGGGCAGGCAGGAAGCCCTCGAACAGGATCGGGCCCTCGCGCAGTCCGGCGGCCGACAGCAGCGTGACCAGCGCGCTCGGGCCCGGGATCGGGACCACCGGAAAGCCCGCCGCGCGCACCGCCGCGACCACCTGGGCGCCCGGGTCGCTGATCGCCGGTGTCCCGGCGTCGGAGACCAGGGCCACCGACCGGCCTTCTGCCAGCAGCGCGACGATCTGCGCCGCGGCCGCCTGTTCGTTGTGCGCCCGCGCGCTGATCAAACGGGCCGATGAACCGGCATGACGCAGCAGCACTCGCGTGACCCGAGTGTCTTCGGCCGCGACGACATCCACTCCGCACAGGGTCTGCGCAGCCCTGGGGCTTAGGTCGGACAGATGACCGATGGGCGTTGCCACTATACAATCCGGGCGACATGGCCAAGCCTTCCACCTATGTTGCGGTCTCGCCGGCGCAACTCGCCGGCAGCCTGGCCGAGGCGCAGGCCCTCGATTATCTGCGTTCGCAGGGCTTGCGCCCGATTGCCGCCAACGTGCGGCTGCGCTGCGGCGAAATCGACCTCATCATGGCCGACGGCGACCAGTGCGTGTTCATCGAGGTTCGCCGGCGCGCCAGCCAGCGTTATGGAGGCGCCGCAGCCAGTGTCACGCCGCGCAAGCAGGCGCGGCTGCGCGCCGCCGCACAGGCCTGGCTCGCTATGCGGATGGGCCGCCTCGCCTGGCCGCCGATGCGCTTCGATGTCGTCGCGTTCGAAGGCGATGCGCTCCATTGGGTCCGCGGCGCGTTCTAGTGGGCGGATGCCTGCACGCGCCGGCGCCCGCGCCGCAGCGGCCGCATCGGTCAGCGTGGGCGCCGGTTATCGGATGGCCGGTGCACGGGTCGTGACAGACGGCGTACTCGCTATACTGGCGGCCATGAGCCTGATCGCGCGCATCTCCCGCCATTTCGAAGACAGCGCCCAGCTCAAGCTGGAATGCGTCGAACGCATGGCCGCCCCTATCGCCCAGGCGGTCGAGGTCGCTGTCGCCGCGCTGGCCGCCGATCGCAAGCTCATGGCCTGCGGCAATGGCGGCTCGGCGGGCGATGCCCAGCATCTGGCGGCCGAACTCGTCGGACGCTTCGAGCGCGAGCGCCCCGAGCTGGCGGCTATCGCCCTCACCACCGATTCCTCGATCCTCACCGCGGTCGCCAACGACTACGGCTACGACGAAGTGTTCGCGCGGCAGGTCCGGGCCCTCGGCCAGACAGGCGATGTCCTGGTGGCCATCTCGACCAGCGGCGATTCGCCCAACGTGCTGGCGGCCGCCCGTGCGGCGCAGGCCCGTTCGATGCCGGTCATCGCGCTGACCGGCAAGGGCGGCGGCAAGCTGGGCGCCCTGATGGGCCCCGACGACGTCCATCTGTGCGTGCCGCACGACCGCACGATGCGCATCCAGGAAGTCCATCTGCTGATCGTGCATTGTCTGTGCGATGGCATCGATGCGGCGCTGCTGGGCGATGCCTGACCCGGATGTTCGGGCAGCGGGCGCGGCCCGCCGCTACCGGTCGGCGCTCATCAGTACCCTCCGCCTGCCTGGCGGTCTCACCGGAAGATCCACACCATGAACACATCTGCTTCGCGTCATCCCGTTCCCGGCCGAACCCGCCGTGCAGTGCCGCTCGCGCGAAGCGCGATCCTGGTGGCCTCGCTGGCGGCCAGCGTCTGGCTGACGGCCTGCGTCCCGCTGGCCGTCACCGGGGTCGCGGTAGGCGCCATGGCTGCCGCCGACCGGCGCACCCTGGGCGCGCAGACGGACGACCAGGCCATCGAACTCAAGGCCCTGGGCCAGGTGCGCGACTCGGTGGCCAACGCGGGCGGCGTGTCGATCACCAGCTACAACCGCAAGGTGCTGCTGACCGGGCAGGTGGCTGACGAAGACACCAAGGCGAAAGTCGAGCGGATCGTGGCCGCCCTGCCGAATGTGCGCGGCGTGCAGAACGAACTGCAGATCTCCGGGCGTGTGGGCCTGGGCACTTCCACCAACGATGCCGCGCTGACCGCGCGCGTCAAGACCGCCCTGATCGAAGACCGGGGCATCGACGCGCAGGCGGTCAAGGTCGTGACCGAAGCCGGAGTGGTCTATCTGATGGGCATGGTGCGGCGCACCGAGGGCGATCAGGCCGCCCGGGTGGCGAGCCGGGTGTCGGGCGTCACGCGCGTCGTCACGGTTTTCGAATACATCGGCGGCTGAGCGCCGCGGCGCTGCCGGGCCGCCGCGCCTCCGGGCGCCGGGCGCGGGGCGCCGGGCACACCGCCTGCCTGTTGCCGGCGCGTGCACCCGTCGGCAGAATGCCGGATGACTTCCGACACACGCACGCAGGGCCCGGTCCTCGTCGTCGGCGCAGGCATCGGCGGCATGGCCGCTGCGCTGGCGCTGGCCCAGGCAGGCTTCGAGGTGGACCTGTACGAACAGGCGGCGCAGATCGGCGAGATCGGTGCCGGCATCCAGCTCGGCCCGAACGCCTTCGCCGCCGCCGATGCGCTGGGCTGCGGCCCGCGGGCGCGCGCCCTGGCGGTCTACAACGAAGTGCTGCTGATGATGGACGCCGTCGACGGCGCCGAAGTCGCCCGCATGCCGGTGGGCGACGGGTTTCGCGAGCGCTTCGGCAACCCCTATGCCGTCATCCACCGGGCGGACATCCACCTGGCCATCCATGAGGCGGTTCACCGGCAGCCGAAGGTCAGGCTGCATCCCGGCGTGCGCGTGGTCCGGGTCGAGATCGAAAGCCACGGCGTCGCGCTGATCGATGCCGAAAACCGCGTTCACCGGGGCCGTGCCCTGATCGGTGCCGATGGCGTGCGCTCGGTCGTGCGCGAGCGGCTGCTGGGCGATGCGCCCCGGGTGTCGGGACATGTGGTCTATCGCGCCGTGGTGCCGAGCCGTGACATGCCCGACGACCTGCGCTGGAACGCGGCGGCGCTGTGGGCCGGTCCCGACTGCCATCTCGTGCACTACCCGCTGCGCGGCGGCGAACAGTACAACCTTGTCGTGACCTTTCACAGCCGTGAGCAGGAGGAGTGGTCGGTTCGCGAGGGGTCGCGCGACGAGGTGCTGACGTACTTCGAG
>DAONCJ010000219.1:0-6291 GCA_035401985.1 Burkholderiaceae bacterium
AGCGCTGCTGGTGGGCGGATCGACATGCGCTCGATTCTAAGCGTGCCCATGCCCCGCGTCTCCATGCGCCAACTGCTCGATCATGGCGCTCCCGACGGGTCCCCGAGAGCCACCGCTGCGTCATTACGTGATCGTTCCGCCGACGACCTTCGAAGCGCCCGATTCTGACTCCGTGCAGCAGGACCTGCCTGGTTGACGCCGGTCAGACGTTCGACCCGCTGAATATCGGGCCGAACCGCGCCCACTTCTTGCCGTCCCAGCGTTGGAGCTGCATCTGCTTGAGCGGCCGGTGATCGGTGGGGCCGGTGTTGATCTTGATGCCCGGCAGCAGCATCGGATTCTCGAGATCCTTCAGATTATTGGCCTGCGCCATGATGTTCTTGCGCGAGAAGTCGCCATTGCATTGCTGCAGGACACGCACCATCACCATGGCCGTCATGTAGCCATACGAATTGTAGAAATCGTCCGGGTTGCCTTCCGGGAACCATTTCGCCATGAAGGCCCGGTAGCCCTTGATGCCCGGGTCGTCGGCGAAGCCGGGGTCGCTCGGGTCTTTCAGGTAGACGGTGCTCATCACGCCAACCGCCCGATCGGCACCCGCCGGAATGATCGTCCCCTGCACCGACGACACGCCGCTGGCGATGTAGTGATTGCCCTTGAAGCCCAGCTCATGGGCCTTGCGGATGGCCATCGCGCCGAACTTGCCGGTCACACCAGAGATCAGCGCGTCCGGATTGCCCGCCATCAGCTGGATCATCTGCGAATCGTGGGTCGCATCGGTGACCTCGTAGGAGATCGCCTTGACCACCGCGTCGTACCTGGCGCCCAGCACATCCTTTGCCCCGGTCACGTAGTCGCGGCCGAAGTCGTCGTTCTGATAAAGGATCGCGATTTTGGCATCAGGCTTGGTCTGCAACGTGTGCTTGAGACCGACCTGACATTCGACGCGGCCGCTGGGCGCATACGGAATCGTCCAGGGATAGGTCTTGTGGTCAGTCCATTTGTCACCGTTCACCGACAGGAACAGGTGCGGTATTCCGATCTGGTTGGTGTACTTGACGATGGCCGAGTTGGGCCCGGTGCCGAGGTTGGCGAACAGCAGCGCGACGTCGTCCTGCTCGACGAGCTTGCGGGTGACTTCAAGGGTCTTGGCGGGGTTGAAGCCGTCGTCGAGAAAGATGAAGTTGATCTTGCGGCCAGCCACGCCACCGGCATCATTGACCATCTTGAAGTACGCCGCCTGCGCGCGCGCGATGGTGCCGAGCGCCGACACTGGCCCGCTGAGCGAGGTGGTGTTGCCGATGCGGATTTCCGTCGCGGTGACCCCGGGCAGGGTCTGCGCGCCCGAGAGTCGAGGCAGCACGAGCATGCCGCCCGCTGCGGCGGCAGCCGTCAGCAGCGCTCGCCGTGACAACGCGTCCGCATCGGGTGCGGCATCAGGGGTGGTGGCAATGGCGTCGGTTGTTGCGGGGCGGCGAATGCGCATGATCGGTCTCCTCGGGTGTTTTCTGTACCGGCAGAAATCAGTTCTCTGCCCACGCTACGTGAAGTCACCGGGCCGCGCAATGATGCAGGCTCGGCGCCCGGAGACGCCGCGCAGCACCACTTCCCGATCCGCCTGTCCCCCGGGTCAGGCTCGGGGAATGCCGATCGCCTCGAACGAGTCGGCCCCAGCGTCGTACCGGGCCTGCGCGGCCGCCATCAACTGGATCGAATCCTCGCGCCGGGCGACGCTTTGAAAGATCGCGCTCTCGCTGCGTCGCGCGGCATCGAGCGCGATGTCGCGCCCGTCGATCAGGCTGTGCTTGCAGGCGGCCAGCGACCAGGCGGGCCAGCGCGCGATGTGGGCGGCCCACGCGATGGACTCCTCACGCAGACGCTCGTCGGGCACCACCTTGTTGATGGCGCCCAGGGCCAGCGCTTCGCGAGCGGTGATCGGGCGGCCATCGAGAATCATCTCCATGCATTTGGTCGGCCCGATCAGGCGGGACAGGCGGGTGGTGCCGCCCGCGCCTGGGATGATGCCCAGCGCCACCTCCGGCTGGCCATAGGTGGCGGACTCGGCGGCGATGCGCAGGTCGCAGCCCCAGGACAACTCGGCCCCGCCGCCCCACGCCTGGCCATTGTTGGCCGCGATCACGATCATCGGAGATGCTTCGATAAAGTCGAAGACACGCGGCTGGCGCGGCCGGTGGCTGACCGCGGGCGGACCCGCGCGCTGTGTATCGATGATTCCCTGCAGCGACCAGTGAGCGATGAAATAGCCCGGCCTGTCGGAGGCGATGACGACGACGCGGCAGGCGGCGTCCGCCGCTGTCTGCAGCGCATCGATGATCCGCAGCCCCAGCTCCGTGGTGCCGAAGTTGCGCGGGCCGTTGTCGATGAGAATGAGACCGACACCGTCGGTCGGTTGCGAGAATTGCGCGGTGGCAGTCATGGCGCGTCCTGTTGACCGATCGGCACGATCGGGGCGGTCCTGGATCGGACGCGGTCATCATAGGCAAAAACCCCGCAGGCGATCAACGCACCTTCCCGCCGGCCGACTCCAGCAATGCGCTGGCATCGATCATCGCCTGCAGCACCGCCCCCAGCACTGGTCCCGGCGTCGCTTCCCGCCACACCAGTCCCACATCACCGGTGTTGTGCACCAGCTTGAGCGGCAATGCCGCCAGCACCCCCCGCGCCAGCAGGTCGGCCGATGCGGCCCCCGATTGCACCGATAGCGCGTCGGAGTGCCGCAGCAGTTCGATGTTGGCGGCCATGGCGGTGGACGTCAGCAGCGTCTGGGGGAACGGCACGCCGGCCTGCGCGAAGGTGGCCGCCAGTGCCTCGTGCAGTGGGGTTTCTGCCGGGGGCATCAGCCAGGGATAGCGCACCGCGTCCCGCCAGGCCACCCGAGCACGGCCAGCCAAGGGGTGGTCTGGCCGGCAGACTACACGATGGTGGTCGCGAAACAGCCGTCGCTGCGGCAGTCCCGAGTCCAGCGTGCGGGTGTCCAGTCGGGTCACCAGCAGGTCGAGCTCGTCGCGTTCGAGCCGCAGGAGCAGGTTGGCGGCGATGTCCTGCTCGAGGGTCAGCGCGATACCGGGCGATTGCTCGCGCAGCCGCAACACCGCGGCAGGCACCAGGGCGGGCATGGCCACCGGCATGGCGCCGATGCGCACGCGGCCCGTGCCGCCCAATCGGATCGTCTGAACCTCGGCCAGCGTGCGGCGCGCGTCCTGCAGCACGCGCTCGGCGTGCGCCAGCATCGGCGCGGCAAAGGGTGTCGGACGCAGTCGTCGCCCGCGCTCGAAGAGGCTCACGCCGGCAGCGGCCTCGATGTCGGCCAACCACTGCGACATCGCGGGCTGCGTGATGCCGAGCGCATCCGCCGCAGCGGTCAGGCTGCCGTGCCGGGCGATCGTCAGCAGCACCTCGAGGTGCCGCAGGCGGATGCGCCGCGTCCACAGGGCGGTCGCGGCCTCCGGACCTTCCGCATTCGAATCAGGCATAAGCAATCGCTTCTGATATCAGCAGATAACTGCGGTTCTTCATGATGACAGAACCTGCCACCATCCGGACAGGTCCACCGTTCATGCGCTCAGGATGCGCAGCGGAGCACCCCACGGAGACGCACCCATGAGCCTTGAGCCGAACCCATCTGCCGACGATCACCTGTCCGCGAAACGCGCCACGCGGCGTGCAATCACCTTCGGCCTCGGCGGCGCAGCCATCGCCGCGCTGGCGCCGCCCTTCTCGACGCCCGCCCATGCGCAGGCCGGCGCATCGGCCGCCGGCTGGCCGTCGAGGGCCATCCGCATCATTCAGCCCTTTGGCGCAGGCGGCGGCGGAGACATCGTCTCCAGGCTGCTGGCAGAAAAGCTGCAAGCTGAACTGGGCCAGCCCGTGGTGGTGGAGAACCGCCCGGGGGCCGGCGGCAACATTGGTGCGCAGCTCGCGGCGCGGCAGACTCCTGACGGCTACACGATGATGATCACGGCGGGCGGCTTCGCCATCGCACCGTCACTGTTCAAGACACTCGGCTACGACCCGTTCAAGGACTTCGCGCCCGTCACCAAGATCGCGGTCGCCCCCCTGGTCGTGCTGGTCAGGGCCGATTCGCCGATCCGCACCATGGCCGACCTGGTGGCTCTGGCCAAGAAGGATCCGAAGGCCGTGAACTACGCCTCGTTTGGCATCGGAACGCCCTCGCACATGATCGGCGAGAGCATCAACCGCAAGGCTGGCATCTCGATGGCCCATGTGCCTTATGCGACCGGGACCGCCAATGCCATCAGCGATCTGATCGGCGGGCAGGTGACGGTGGCGATCTGGGATGCGCTGTCGCAGACACCGAATGTCAAGGCGGGCAAGCTGCGGGCACTGGCCCTGAACGGCGACCAGCGTCTGCCCGCATTGCCCGATGTGCCCACGCTCACCGAGACCGGAATTCCCTTCGAGCTGGTCGGCTGGCATGGCATGTTCGCACCGGCCGGAACGCCGCGCGAGATCGTCGAGCGGCTCAATCGCCTGGTCAACCAGATCATCGCGCGGCCGGAGGTGAAGGCGCGCTTTTTCGAATTGGCGATGTTCCCGGTGCAGCCGCCCACCACGCCCGAGCAATGGGGTGCATCGTTCCGGCAGGACGTGCAGGCCTGGGGCGATCTGGTGCGCAGCGCCGGCATCACACCCAATTGAGCGGCCGATGCTCACCCTGACGGATACATCACGCGGAGACAGTGCATGAACGGCAACCTGACAGGCGGAAACGCCACGATCCATATCGAGCGGGACGTCCGCTACGGCGAAGGCTCGATCAACTTCGGGAGCGATCGTCCCGGCACGCGACCGCTGTTGATGGACGTGTACCTGCCGGCTGGCGATCCCCCGCCCGGCGGCCGGCCGGCCCTGGTCTTGTCGCATGGCGGCGCCTATCACCGCGGCGCGAAGGACCGTGACGAGTTCGAGCAGGATGGCTCGCACAACACGCCGGTGCACGAGTACTGCGAGCGCTTCGCAGCGCAGGGATATGCCTGCTTCTCCATCGGCTACCGGCTGACGCAGGAACTCCCGGCGCCGCCGCTGCAGCCGGTCCGGCGCAATCGGCAGGATGTGGAGCGCGGCCGCATCGACTACGTACGTGGCTTGCTCGGGCTGCCGCCGGCCACGGTCGCTGAATTGATGAATGGCGCCGAGGCCGTCTACGCCGATGTCGCGAACGCCTTCGCGTTCATTCACCGTCAAGCGACGCGCTGGCACATCGACCCGTCTCGCATGGCGATCGGCGGTTTCTCTGCGGGTGCCTTCGCATCCGCGTACGCGACTTACGCAATGGGGCAGCCCGCCGCGGCCGTGGTGCTGCTGTCGGGCGGCATGGACGAAGTCGATGCCGAGTACTACCTGCACGGTGGCCGCGGCCTGCCGCCGCTGCTGCTGTTCGAAGGCGAGAACGACCTGCCGTCCATCCCGCCGCGCGCGGGTGCGCTGGCAAGCAGCGCTGCGCGTGCCGGTCTGGGCGTGCGCCATTATCGTGTGCCGGGCAAGCCGCACTTCTACGATGGAGCGTCGGCCATCGTACCGATCGCCTCGAGCCTGCCGGGCGGCGAGGCATGCACGACGGTCGAAGGCGCGATCGAGCTCTTCCTGACCGAGACTCTGAGGGCGCCCTCGGTGACGACCCAAATGCTGGACGCCTTCGCCAAGGCATGGAACCGCCACGACCTGGACGCGCTGATGTCCTTCATGACCGACGACTGCGTGTTTCACGGCTGGACCGGCTCCGAGGCGAGCGGCGCGCGCCATATCGGGCGCGACGCGGTGCGGGCCGCCTTCCGCCAAGCCTGGGTCGACTACCCCGACGCCCAGTGGACCCGCGCGCGACACTTCGTCGCCGGTTCGCGCGGTGTATCGGAATGGACCTTCGTCGGCACGCGCGCAAGCGACGGCCAGCGGGTCGAGGTCGACGGCTGCGACCTTTTCACGTTCAGCGGCGACAAGATCCGCGTGAAGGACTCGTGGCGCAAGTCGCGCGTCTGAACAGCACGGGGGACGACAGCAGGGCGGTCGAGCACCGTGGCGAGGCGAGTGCCGCTCGCTGCTCCCTCTCCTCCGATTGGATCCGTCTGCCTTGGCACACAATGCCAGCGGGAACAATCGCGAGGAGACTGAATGACCATGTATCGAGATGCGCCCCATGCATCCTTCGAAGCCCGGGTACCGGCTGCCATGGACCGCGACAATTGCCAGCCCCATCGTCGCCCCAACTGGCTTGCATGGCTCGGACGTGCGGCCTGCGTGGCGGTTGTCGGT
>DAONCJ010000220.1:0-6270 GCA_035401985.1 Burkholderiaceae bacterium
GGCACTGAAGGGCGTTCGCGACAGCGTGAACAGCGTGCGCGCGCCCGTGGCCGACGCCGACGACGCCTTCCGGCTGGCCGACGAGCTGGTCGGCCAGATCCTGCGCCTCGTCGAAGCGGTGGTCGATGAGTCGGGGCTCTCGCTCGACCCGCAGGCCGACACCTACTTTCTGATGGATGCCTCGGCCCGCATGTCGCTGCAGCTGATCAATCAGCTGTCGCGGATGCGTGACCTGGGCGCCGACTCGGTGAAGACAGCCGCCCTGAGTGCGCAGCGCCGCGGCGTCATCCACGGCGACAGCTACGTGACCTACAAGGACCTCGAGACGATCTTCTCGCGCTACGAGCGGGTGATCCAGGCCGATCCCGGGCTGGCCGGTCCGCTGGCGTTCCAGGATGCCTTCACGCCGGTCAATGCATTCATGCGCACCGTGCGCCGCAACGTGCTGGCGTCGGCCGGACCGAATGGCGACGCCGCTGCAATCGCCGGCGCCGGACAGGCAGCCGTCGACTCGATCATGGCGCTGACCCAGCGCTCGCACAAGGCGCTGGACCGGCTGATCGAAGATCGCATCGCCGCGCAGCAGGAGTCGCGCAACATCCAGCTGGCAGTGGTGCTGGCGGGGCTGCTGATCGCCGCCTATTTCTTTCACTGCTTCTATCTGGTCACCCGCGGCGGCATGCAGGAGGTCACCCGGCATATCGATGCGATGTCCCGCGGCGACCTGTCGACGCACCCGAGTCCCTGGGGCAAGGACGAGGCGGCGGCGCTGATGCTATCGATCGCCAGCATGCAGCGATCACTGCGCGCGCTGGTCGGGGGGGTGCGAGAGTGCTCGGACGCCATCGTCGCGGGCAGCACCGAAGTGTCCAGCGGCGCGGATGATCTGGCCCGCCGGACCGAGGCAGCGGCCGGACAGCTGCAGCAGACCGCCTCGGTGATGGAGCAGATTTCGGCCACGGTCAAGGACACCGCGGGCAAGACGACGGAGTCGGCCGCGCTCGGTCACGAGAACTCCGCAGCGGCAGCGCGGGGCGGCGAAGTCATCGCCCAGGTGGTGTCGACGATGCAGCAGATCGAGGGCTCGTCGCGCAAGATCGGCGAGATCATCGGCGTCATCGACGGCATCGCATTCCAGACCAACATCCTGGCGCTCAATGCCGCGGTCGAGGCGGCTCGTGCCGGCGAACAGGGGCGCGGCTTCGCCGTGGTGGCCAGCGAGGTGCGGGCGCTGGCCAAGCGTTCGGCCGATGCGGCGCGCGAGATCAAGGTGCTGATCACCGACAGTGCGGCGCAGACGCAGCAGGGCAGCCGGATCGTCAATGCGGCCGGGCAGACCATGGAGCAGCTGGTGCGCAACGCCCATGCCATGAGCGGCCTTCTGGCCGAGATCTCCAATGCCGCCGGTGAACAGGCGCGCAGCGTCGATGAAGTCAGCGTCGCCGTGGCCCAGCTGGATCAGGACACTCAGCGCAACGCTGCGCTGGTCGAGCAGACAACCGCCGCGGCGATGTCGATGCAGCGCAATGCGCACGAACTGGCGGCGACCGCGGACCGCTTCGTGCTGCCGACCTGATGTCCGTCTTGTCCGATCGAGCGCGTCGCCGCCTGCTGGTGCAGGCCGCTGTTCTGGCGACGCCGCTGGCGCGGACCCGCAATGCGCAAGCGTCGCCATCGCCGGCGGGAGGCTGGCTTCAGCCGCGCCTGCCGGTTCCGGATTGGCACTTTCTCGCCGCCGATGGTCAGCGCCGCGCGCTGCGCCAGGTGCTGGCGGGCAAGGTGACAGCCGTCCAGCTGATGTTTGCGGGGTGCACGACCAGCTGTCCGCCACAGGGAGCGCTGTTCGGCGCTGTCGCGGAACGTATGGCGCCTGCGCGCTGCCAGCTGCTTTCGCTCAGCATCGACACGCTCGGTGACACGCCAGCCAGCGTCAAGGTCTGGCAGGCGCGCTTCGGGCAGTACCCTGGCTGGCAGGTCGGTATCGGCGAGACATCGACGATCGATCGGCTGGCAGAGTTCCTGAAGGGCGGCTCGGCGCGCCCGGGCACCCACACAGCGCAGGTCTTCCTGTTCGACCGCGAGGCGCGGCTGAGTTATCGCAGTGACGACCTGCCGGCCAGCGCCGAGATCGAGGCGCAGCTGATCCGGCTTTCCGGGTTGCGCTGAGCGGCTCGCGGTCGCGGCCTTCGGGCAGCGCGCGCGCATGGCCGCTTTTCATGCAGAAGAGACAGGCCCCTCAGGGCCTGCCAGTCGTGCTCAGCGCGGCAGCGCGGGCATCGAGAAGGGCGCGGGCGGCGTCGACAGCGCCTCCATGAACGACACCAGCTGCGCCGTTTCCTGCTTGCTCAGGGTCAGGGCCTTCATGCTCTTGGACAGGTTGGTCTTGACCTCGCCGCCCTTCGCATAGAAATCCACCAATTCTTCGAGCGTACGGGCCGAGCCGTCGTGGAAGTACGGCGCGGTGTTGGCGGCCTCACGCACGGTCGGGGTCTTGAAGGCCCCCTTGAGGCTGGCCACCGGACGCTGTGCATAGCGTCCCATGTCGGGCGTCGGCTTGCCGAATGAGGCCAGACCGATGTTGTGGAAGCTGTTGTCGGTGAAGTTGGGGCCTTCGTGGCAGGACGCGCAGTTGCCCTTGTTCGGATCGATGAACAGCGCGAATCCCTTGACCTGATCGGGCGTCATCGCATCCTTCTTGCCGGCGACCCACTGGTCGAACGGCGAGTTCGTGCTGATCACCTTGCGCTCGAAGCTGGCGATCGCCTTGGACACCGTGTCGGCGTCGATCGCCTGCCCCGGGTACGCCTGCTTGAACAGGTTGCGGTAGCCCTCGTGGCCATTCAGCCATTGGAACAGCTTCTGGGTGTCCATGTTCATCTCGACGCTGGCCTCCATCGGCCCCATCGCCTGTTCCTCCAGCGTCTTCTTGCGTCCGTCCCACATCTGCAGGCTGTTGTAGGCGGTGTTGAAGACGGTCGGGCTGGCTCGTTCGAGCACGGCACTCTTCGAGCCGCGCGCCGTGGGCAGACCGTCCGACCAGCCGAACAGCGGGTTGTGGCACGAGCCGCAGCTCATGTTGCCGTCGCCCGACAGTCGCGGATCGAAGAACAGCTTCTTGCCGAGTTCGACCCGCAGCTCGGTCGGCTCGTTGTCGGCGGGGTGCGGCGGCTGGGCCGGCAGGCGCCATTTCTGCAGACTGGCGTGACCGGCGGACAGGGTGATCTCCTGGCCCTGCGTGTCGGTGACACGGGGCGCGGAGGCGTCCGAGGCATCGAGTGCGACACAGCCGGCCGCCATGGAGAGGGTCAGGACTACGGGAACTATTTTCATGTTTTTCCTAGGGATCGAACGGGACCGTCGCCAGCCTATCGCTGGCCCGCCGGACAGCGAGCGCGGATCTGCGGGGCTGTGGCAGGCCTTATTGCGGCTTCATCCGCGGGCGGCCCGGGCTACGGTCGAAGGTCGCGCCACTCCGTGGCACCGATGTAGACCGCTTGCGGCCCATCGCCATGCTCTCCATCACTGGCTGATTTCTCGAGGTGCTCATGACCCTGGCAAGACGCACGACCGCTCGAGGGAGGAATCCGGAGTCCGGCGCGCCGGCTCCCGTTGCCGCATCAGCAGGCAATCCGGCGCCGCGGCCGGCAGCCCTGTGGAGGCCCGGGGTTCGGCTGCTGGGCAATGTGAAGTTCATGACCAAGGCCGCGATCATCTCGGTGATCTTTCTGGCGGTTGTCGCCCAGCTCGCCTGGTTCTTCGTCAGTGCCATCAACCGCGTCATCGGCACCTCCGAGCTCGAACTGTCCGGCATCGTTCAGGTGCGCCAGCTGGCCGGCCTGATCGACCAGGCGCAGACCCTGCGCAGGCTTTACGTCAAGTCGGGCTCGGAGCGGCCGGCAGCGCTGGTCGAGCCGATGGACGCCCTTGACCGGCAGTTGACGGCACTCGAGCGCACCCATGCGGCCGATCCCGCCCGTCGCGACGCCGTGAAGTTCGTCCGCGAAACCTTCACGACGCTGAAGACGCCGACCGCCGACCCGGAGGAGGCTTTCAAGAAGGCCGATGAATTCGTCCAGCAGCTGCTGCGCCTGACCGCGACCATGGCGGATCTGTCAGCGCTGTCGCAGGACCCGGGCGCCGACAGCTATCACCTGATGCTGGCCGCCACGCAGCAGGTCCCCGAGATGATCCGCAGGATCGGCCGGGTTCGCGATCTGGGGGCCGACGCGCTGGCCGCGGCAGCGGCGTCGCCGTTTCAGCGCCGCATCGTCCAGGGCGACAGTTATGTGCTGTATGCCGAACTGGAACTGCTGTTCGCACGCTTCGAGCGCGTGGTGAAGGCCAACGAGGCGCTGGGTCCGCGGCTGCAGTTCGCGGACGCCTTCAAGCCGGTCAATGCCTTCATGCGCACGCTGCGCCGCTCGCTGCCGGCCGACAAGGAACCCTCCGGCGATGCGGCGGCATTCGCAATGGCGGGTCAGAATGCCACGGCCGCATTGTCGGCGCTGGCCGACCGGTCCCTGACGGTGCTGTCGTCGCTGGTCGAGCAGCGGATCGCCGCACAGCGGCAGGAACGCAATCTGCAGCTCGGCCTGGCGACGGCAGGTCTGCTGATTGCGATGTACTTCTTTCACTGCTTCTATCTGGTCACTCGCGGCGGCATGCGCGAGGTCACCCGCCACATCGATGCGATGACCCGCGGTGATCTGTCGACCTCGCCGGTGCCGTCCGGGCGCGACGAAACGGCGATGCTGCTGACCTCGATCGGCGCCATGCAGCGTTCGCTGCAACAGCTCGTCGGACAGGTCCGGGACTGCACCGAGGTGATCGTCGGCATCAGCGCCGAGGTATCGGCGGGCGCTCAGGACCTTTCCGAGCGAACCGACAAGGCCGCGGGCAGTCTCGAGCAGACGGCCTCCGCGATGGAGCAGATCGCCGCCACGGTGCGGCACACCTCCGAGCGCACGGGCGAGACGGCAGCGCTCGGCCGTGCCAACCAGCAGGCCGCGGTGCAGGGCGGCGAGGTGGTCGGGCGGGTGGTCGCGACCATGCGCGACATCCAGACCTCCTCCGGCAAGATCGGCGAGATCATCGGCGTCATCGACAGCATCGCCTTCCAGACCAACATCCTCGCGCTCAATGCCGCTGTGGAGGCGGCACGCGCCGGGGAACAGGGACGCGGCTTCGCGGTGGTCGCCAGCGAGGTGCGCGAGCTGGCGCATCGCTCGGCCGACGCCGCGCGCGAGATCCGGGCGCTGATCAGAGACAGCACACAACAGACCGGGCAGGGCGCCGAGACGGTGCGGGCTGCCGGCGAACAGATGGCGGAACTCGTCAGCAACGCGCACGCGATGAGCCAGCTGCTGGCCGAGGTGTCCAATGCGGCGCAGGAGCAGACCCGCAGCGTGGCGGAGGTCAGCGCCGCCGTCGCGCATCTGGATCAGGACACGCAGCGCAATGCCGCGCTGGTCGAGGAGACGACGGCCGCAGCCCTGTCGATGACCCGCAAGGCGGGCGAGCTGGCCGCGTCGGCAGAGCGGTTCAGGCTGCCTGCCTGAGCACCGAAACCGGCTGACTACGGCTTGAGCAGTTCGTCGATCAGCGCCGCGAACAGGGCCTCGTCCTGGTCCGAGTTGTCGTAGCGGACGAGTTCCGGGTAGTCGCGCGGCTCGGGCACGAAGCGCCGGCTGCGGTATTCGTCCCAGTGGGCCAGTTTCCAGTCGTCACGGCGGTCGGCGCGCGCGACGATGCGCTGGCGCGCCACGTCTTCGTCAAGATCGACCCAGACCACCCGCGTGCGTGTTCCGGCAGGCACCGGATAGGCCCGGCCGTCGTGCAGGGTGTGGGCGCGGACCTCGCGCGAAAACGGCCCGACCACCAGCACATTGACGTCCAGCGCCAGGTTCTCGCTGGCCACATCGACCAGCCCCGCATATTCCTGATCGCGAAGATTGTCGAGGTAAGTCGGGCTGTCGCGATCGTTGGGATCGCCGGTCAGCAGGCCCATCACGCGCGCCGAGAACGTGCCGTACAGCGTGTCCTTGTCGAGCAGACAGAAGCTTTCGCCGGTGGCGGCGTGCAGCCGTGCGACGGCCCGCCGCGCGAGCGTGGTCTTGCCCGTGCCGGCGTGGCCACAAAAATAGATCAGCTTCGCCATGCCGGGATTCCGAGCCTTCAGGAAGGGTCGGCGCCGCGCGGCGGGCCGTCGCACGGCTGCACGCCGCCACCGGCGAAAGCTTCTGCCTGCTCGACAAGGACACGCTGTACGGC
>DAONCJ010000221.1:0-6261 GCA_035401985.1 Burkholderiaceae bacterium
CGAGGATCGGGGCGATCATCTTGCAGGGGCCACACCATTCGGCCCAATAGTCGACCAGCACCGGAACGTCTGATTTCAGGACGTCCTGGTCGAAGGAGTTGTCGGAGACGTGATTGACGCTCATTTCGAAGTCCTCTGTGAGACGTTCGAAAATACCATAGCCGTGCATTCGGTGCCGGCGCAAGGGGATCTGCCCGGCGGCTGTTAGAATTCAAGCGGGCGGGCCCCCCCGCATCGCGGAATGGTGAATCTGGTCAGGTCCGGAAGGAAGCAGCCACAGCCAGTCACCGCGAGTGCCGGGGTTCAGGCTCGCCCCCTAATACACCCACATGGCCCACCAGGTTCTCGCCCGCAAATGGCGTCCGCGCGACTTCTCGACCCTGGTCGGGCAGGACCACGTCGTGCGCGCGCTTTCCCATGCCCTGCGCACCGGCCGCCTGCACCATGCCTATCTCTTCACAGGCACACGCGGCGTCGGCAAGACGACCATTGCCCGGATCCTCGCCAAGTCCCTGAACTGCGAAACCGGCATCACCGACAAGCCCTGCGGCGTGTGCCGAAGCTGCACCGAGATCGACGGCGGGCGCTTTCCCGACTATCTCGAGATGGACGCGGCGTCGAACCGTGGCGTCGAGGAGATGGCCCAGCTGCTCGAGGCGGCCGTGTACTCGCCGGTTTCCGGGCGGTACAAGGTCTACGTCATCGACGAGGTGCACATGCTCTCGACCCACGCCTTCAACGCGATGTTGAAGACGCTCGAAGAGCCGCCCGCCCACGTCGTCTTCATTCTTGCCACCACCGATCCCCAGAAGGTGCCGGTCACGGTGCTGTCGCGGTGCCTTCAGTTCGGCCTGAAGAACATGCCGCCGGTGGCCGTCGCCGACCACCTGGCGCGCATCCTGGCGGCTGAGGAAGTCGAGTTCGACAGCCCGGCGCTCGCCCTTATCGGCAAATCGGCTGCCGGCAGCATGCGCGACGCGCTGTCGCTGCTCGATCAGGCGATTGCCTTCGGCGGCGGCAGCGTCCGCCAGGAGGCGGTGCGCGAGATGCTCGGCGTGGTCGACGCCGGCTGGATCACCCGGCTCATGGATGCACTGCTGGCCGGGGACGGACCGGCGCTGGTGGCCGCCGCTGACGACATGGCCGCCGCCGGCGCACCGTTTGCCCGGGTGCTTGACGAGCTGGCGGTCTGGCTGCAGCGGGTCGCCTTGTCGGCGGCCGGCGCCGGCGGCGAGGACGATGCCGAATGGCGACCTTATGCCGGACGGATGGCGCCCGAAGATCTGCAGGTCTACTACCAGATCGTCATCCATGGGGCGCGCGATCTTGCTTTGGCGCCCGATGAACAGGTCGGCTTCACCATGACCTTGCTGCGCCTGCTCGCCTTCCGCCCCGACGGCTCTGCGACCGCAGCGGCCCTGCCCACGGCACCGGCGCGGCGCGCTGGCACTACGCCTGTCGCTGTGCCTGCGGCCACGCCCGCACCTGCGGCAGGTCGCGTGCCGGCGGGGATGTCGCCCGCTGCGCCCCAGGCTTCGCCGGTGCGTCCCGGCGTGCGCCCGGGTGCCGTTGCATCGGTGGTGCCGCCCGGTCGTCCGATGGCCGATGCATCAGCGCCTGCGTACCCGGCGCCGCGCAACGCACCCGCGGCGCCGCGCAGCGCGTCGCCATCGCCATCGCCGCGCGCCGAGCCGGTCGCAGACTTCACGACAGCCGCCGGCTCGGAGCCGCCCGCCCAGCCCTCGGTAGCCTTCGACGGCGACTGGCCGGCGCTCGCTTCGCGGGTCCGTCTGTCCGGGCTGGCCCAGCAGTTTCTCGAACAGAGCGAACTCATTCACCATGAGGGACTGCTGTTCCGGGTGAGGGTGCCGATCCGCCCGCTGGCGGATGCCAACACGGTCGGCAAGGTGCGCGAGGGCCTGGGCGCGTACTTCGGCGCGCCGGTGCGGCTGAATGTCGAGGTGGGCCAGATCGGTGGCACCACCGCGGCGCAGGCGGCCCAGGAGCAGCGCGGTCAGCGCCTGGCCGACGCCCGGCAGTCGCTTGAAAAAGATCCCTTCGTGCGCAGTCTGATCGACGATTTCGGGGGTCGGATCGTTCCGGACTCGATTCGCCCGGTCGATTCCTGACCGACCTCTCTACCCCATCCCCCCGTTTGCAAGGACAACACCATCATGATGAAGGGACAACTGGCGGGCCTGATGAAACAGGCCCAGCAGATGCAGGACAACCTCAAGAAGATGCAGGAGCAACTCGCCCAGGTCGAGGTCGAGGGCCAGTCCGGCGCCGGCCTTGTCAAGGTGCTGGTCACCTGCCGCAACGAGGTCAAGCGGGTCACCATCGACCCGAGCCTGGTCGGAGACGACAAGGACATGCTCGAGGACCTGGTCGTTGCGGCCATGAACGATGCGCTGCGCCGCGCCGAGCAGACCGCGCAGGAGCGCATGGGCAGCGTCACGTCGGGGCTGCCGCTGCCGCCCGGATTCAAGCTGCCCTTCTGAGCATGGCCGCCGTCCTGCGAGCGGCCTGGCTGTTCGGCGGACGGGGTCCGAAGGCAGGTGCCGCGTGAAGAACGCCGGGCTGCTCGACGGCCTGATCCAGGCGCTGCGCCGGCTGCCCGGCGTCGGACCGAAATCGGCGCAGCGCTATGCCTACCACCTGCTGCAGCACGATCGTGAGGGCGCGCGTCACCTGTCCGAGGCGCTGGCCGGCGCCCTGGCCGGTCTGCGCCGATGCCAGCGGTGCAACACCTTTTCCGACCAGGACATCTGCGAAACCTGCGCTTCCACGCGCCGTGACCCGAGCCTGCTTTGCGTGGTCGAGACGCCGTCCGATCAGCTGATGGTCGAACAGACACTGGCGTTTCAGGGTCTGTACTACGTGCTGATGGGGCGCCTGTCGCCGCTGGACGGGGTCGGCCCGCGCGACATCGGGCTCGAGCGGCTGCTGGGGCGGGCCAGCGACGGCGTCGTCACGGAAGTCATCCTGGCGACGAACTTCACCCAGGAAGGCGAGGCGACCGCGCACTATCTCGGCGAACTGCTGCGCGCCCGGGGTCTGGCGGTCACCCGGCTGGCGCGTGGCGTGCCGATGGGCAGCGAGCTCGAATACGTCGACGCCAGCACCATTGCACAGGCCATGCGCGACCGCCGCTGAGCATCGGCTGCGCAAGAGCTCCCGATCGCGATCGTGTAATCTCGGCGAGCCGTCCAACGCAGACGGCGCCAGGCCGCCATCCGATGCCGGCCGCTCATCGAGGAGACACAGCATCATGCGACGCACATTGCTTATTTCCATGGCTGCCGCCCCGCTGGGTGCGCTGCTGTCGGCACGGGTCGGCGCCCAGGCGCCCGAAAAGGCCAAGGTCACGATCGCGGTCGGCGGCAAGGCGGCGTTCTACTACCTGCCGCTCACGATCGCCGAGCAGCGCGGCTACTTCAAGGCGCAGGGGCTGACGGTGGAGATCGTCGATTTCGCCGGCGGCTCGCAGGCGCTGCGTGCGGTGGTCGGCGGTTCAGCCGACGTGGTCTCGGGCGCCTACGAGCACACGATCAACATGCAGGCCAGCAAGCAGTTCTTTCGCGCCTTCGTGCTGCAGGGACGTGCGCCGCAGATCGCCTTCGGCGTGTCGCGAAGCAAGATGCCCAACTACAAGACGATTTCCGACCTGCGCGGCGCGAAGATCGGCGTGTCGGCGCCCGGTTCGTCGACGAACATGGTCGCCAACTACGTCATCGCCAAGGGTGGCCTGAAGCCGGCCGATGTCTCGTTCGTCGGTGTGGGCACCGGCAACGGCGCCATCGCGGCGTTGCGCTCCGGCCAGATCGATGCGATCTCCAATGTCGATCCGGTCATGACCATGCTGGGACAGAAGAACGAGGTCACCATCATCGCCGACACGCGCACGCTCAAGGGCACCGAGCAGCTGTTCGGCGGACCGATGCCCGCGGGCAGCCTGTATGCGCCCGAGGAATTCATCCAGAAGCACCCCAACACTGTCCAGGCACTGGCCACCGCCATGCTGCAGGCGCTGCGCTGGATCCAGGCGGCCGGACCCTCTGACATCATCAAGACCGTGCCCGAGGCCTATCTGCTCGGAGATCGGGCGCTGTATCTCGCGTCGTTCAATGCGGTCCGCGATGCGATCTCGCCCGACGGCATGATCACCGAAGCGGGCGCCAAGACCACGCTGGGCGCCCTGGCGAGCTTCAACGAGCGGATCAAGCCCGCGGACATCGATCTCACCCGGACCTACACCAACGAGTTCGTGCGGCGTGCGCAGTCCCGGGTGAAATGAACGACGCGCTGCGTTTCGAGTCGATCCGCTGCACCTTCGTCGCCCGCGACAATCCGGGCCAGCGCTACACCGCGGTCAGCGATGTGTCGCTGACCGTGGCGCCGGGCGAGTTCGTGTCGGTGGTCGGGCCGACCGGCTGCGGAAAATCGACGCTGCTCAATGTGGCCGCGGGCCTGCTCGCGCCATCCAGTGGTTCGATCACGGTGTTCGGCGAGCCGCTGACAGGCGTCAACCGGCGCGCCGGCTACATGTTTCAGACCGAGTCGCTGATGCCCTGGCGCAGTGCACTGGCCAACGTGACCGCCGGCCTGCAATTCCGTGGTGACACGCCCGAGCAGGCTCGCGCGCAGGGCGAGGAGTGGCTTCGCAGGGTCGGGCTGGGCGGCTTCGGCGACCGCTATCCGCACCAGTTGTCGGGCGGGATGCGCAAGCGCGTGGCCCTCGCCCAGACCCTGATCCTCGATCCGGACATTATCCTGATGGACGAACCGTTCTCGGCGCTCGACATTCAGACGCGTCAGCTGATGGAGAACGAGGTGCTCGAACTGTGGCAGGCGCGACGCAAGGCGGTTCTCTTCATCACGCATGATCTCGACGAGGCGATCGCCATGTCCGATCGCGTGGTCGTGCTGTCGGCGGGGCCCGCATCGCACCCGATCGGCGACTTCAGGGTCGATCTGCCGCGGCCGCGCGATGTGTCCGAGATCCGCACACAGCCGGCATTCATCGACCTGCATCACCAGATCTGGATGGTGCTGCGCGACGAAGTGCTCAAGGGCTACCGCCAGCAGATGACGGTGGCGGCGCCATGAAGCTGCGCCTGTATCAGCTGGCTCTGCTGGTCGCGGTGCTGGGCGGCTGGCACGTGCTGACCAGCCCGACGCTGCTGCCGCCGTTCTACTTCAGCAACGCGAATCAGGCGGCCTTCTTTTTCGGCGAGCCGCTCAAGGTCGGCGAGCGCATCATCGACTGGTTCGTCACCGGCGACATCCTGATCCACCTGGGCGTGACGCTGTTCGAGACCCTGATGGCCTTTGCGCTGGGCACCCTGGGCGGCCTGGGCGTGGGCATGTGGCTGGCCTTGTCGCCCACGGCGGCGGCGGTGCTCGATCCGTACATCAAGGCGCTGAACTCGATGCCGCGGGTGATCCTGGCGCCGATCTTTTCCGTCTGGTTCGGGCTTGGAGTGTGGTCGAAGGTCGCATTGGGGTTCACGCTGGTGTTCTTCATCGTGTTCTTCAACGTGTACCAGGGGGTGCGCGAGGTCAGCCCCAACGTGCTGGCCAGCGCGCGCATGCTCGGCGCCTCGCAGCGCCAGCTGCTGCGCCATGTGTACCTGCCCAGCGCAATGAGCTGGGTATTTTCGAGCCTGCACACCTCTGTCGGGCTGGCCTTCGTGGGCGCCGTGGTGGGCGAATACCTCGGGTCTGCGCGCGGGGTCGGATATCTGATTCTGCAGGCCGAGGGCACCTTCGACATCAACACCGTGTTCGCCGGTATCCTCGTGCTGACCGGATTCGCGCTGTTTCTGGATGCGCTGGTCAGTGTGCTCGAGAAGCGCCTGATGAAGTGGCAGCCGCGCGGCGGCGAGACCGAGAAGGTCTGACCGCCTCGGCGCCCGGGCCACCCCTTTCAGGAGAAAATCATGCCCGTTCATGCGATGAACCACTTCACCGTGCTGACCGACGACCTCGACCGCACGACCTCGTTCTACGAGCGGATCCTCGGCCTGACCATCGGCGAGCGTCCGCCGCTGGGCTTCCCCGGAGCCTGGATGTATACCGGGGGGCAGGCCGTGCTGCACATCGTGGCCGGCCGCTCGCTGCCGGCCTCGCGGGCCGGCGTTCTCGATCACATGGCCTTCAGCGGTACGGGCCTGGCGGCCACCGCCACGTTGCTGCGCAACGAAGGCATCGAATACGTGCTGCGTCGCCTGCCGGGCAGCGGCCTTTGGCAGATGTTCT
>DAONCJ010000222.1:0-6244 GCA_035401985.1 Burkholderiaceae bacterium
GCGCGTCTGGTCGGCGAGGCCGGCACAGCCATCTCGGTGGCGGTGCGCTCGTCGGCCACCGCCGAAGACCTGCCCGATGCCTCGTTCGCCGGCCAGCAGGAGACCTATCTAAACGTGCTCGACATCGAGTCCGTGCTCGAGCGGATCGGCCACGTGTTCGCTTCGCTGTACAACGACCGGGCCATCTCGTATCGGGTGCACAAGGGCTTCGCCCATGGCGACGTGGCGCTGTCCGCCGGGGTGCAGCGCATGGTGCGCAGCGATCTCAGATCCTCCGGTGTGATGTTCACGATGGACACCGAATCGGGCTTCAGCGATGCGGTGCTGATCACCAGCTCGTACGGGCTGGGCGAAACGGTGGTGCAGGGCGCGGTCAATCCGGACGAGTTCTATGTCCACAAGCCGATCCTCGCTGCCGGCAAATATCCGATCATCCGCCGCCAGCTTGGCAGCAAGCTGATCCGGATGGAATTCGCCGACCCCGATGCCGCACATGCCGGACCCGAGAGCTCGGTCGGGCGCACGGTGCGCACGGTCGACACACCCGACGAGCTGCGCTACCGCTATTCGCTGACCGACGACGAGGTGATCGAACTGGCCCGCTATGCGGTCGAGATCGAGCGTCATTACGGCCGGCCGATGGACATCGAATGGGGCAAGGATGGGCTGGACAATCGCCTGTACATCCTGCAGGCGCGCCCCGAGACCGTGAAGTCGCAAGGCAGCGCCACGCGTCAGCTGCGCTTCCGGCTGAAAGGCTCGTCGGACGTGCTGGCTTCGGGCCGCGCCATCGGCCAGAAAGTGGGCGCCGGACGGGTGCGGGTGGTCAACGATCCGTCCGAAATGGACAAGGTGCAGCCCGGCGATGTGCTGGTCACCGACATGACCGACCCCAACTGGGAGCCGGTGATGAAGCGTGCATCGGCCATCGTCACCAACCGCGGCGGACGGACTTGTCACGCGGCCATCATCGCCCGCGAACTGGGCATTCCGGCGGTGGTGGGCTGCGGCGACGCCACCCGGCATTTGAAGGACGGCGCGCTGGTGACGGTGTCGTGCGCTCAGGGCGACACCGGCTACATCTACGAAGGCCTGCTGGAGACCGAAGTCACCGAGGTCGATTCGGGCGCGATGCCGGCACTTGCCACCAAGATCATGATGAACGTCGGCAACCCGCAGCTCGCCTTCGAGTTCTGCCAGCTGCCCAATGCCGGGGTCGGGCTCGCGCGGCTAGAGTTCATCATCAACAACCACATCGGCATTCACCCGAAGGCCATCCTCGACTATCCCAATGTCGATGCCGAGCTTCGCAAGGCGGTCGAAGGTGTGGCGCGCGGTCACAACACGCCGCGCGCCTTCTACGTCGAGCGGCTCACCGAGGGCGTTGCGACAATCGCCGCGGCCTTCTACCCCAAGCCGGTCATCGTGCGGCTGTCGGACTTCAAGTCCAACGAATACCGCAAGCTGATCGGCGGCGCCCGCTACGAACCCGAGGAAGAGAACCCGATGCTGGGCTTTCGCGGCGCCTCGCGCTATGTGTCCCCCGATTTCCGCGAGTGCTTCGAGATGGAGTGCCGCGCGATGAAGCGGGTGCGCGACGACATGGGCCTGACCAACGTCGAGCTGATGGTGCCGTTCGTGCGCACCGTGCGCGAGGCCAAGGGCGTGATCGAGCTGCTGGCGCGCAATGGCCTGAAGCGCGGCGAGAACGGCCTGCGCATCATCATGATGTGCGAGCTGCCGTCCAATGCCATCCTTGCCGAGGATTTCCTCGAGCACTTCGACGGCTTCTCGATCGGCTCCAACGACCTGACCCAGCTCACGCTCGGCCTTGATCGCGACTCCGGTCTGGTCGCCGAGGGATTCGACGAACGCGATCCCGCGGTGATGGCGCTGCTCGAGCGGGCTATCCAGGCCTGCAACGCGGCCGGCAAGTACGTCGGCATCTGCGGCCAGGGTCCGTCAGACCATCCGGATCTCGCCGAGTGGCTGATGCGCCAGGGAATCGACTCGATCTCGCTGAACCCGGATACGGTCGTGGCCACCTGGAAGATGCTCGCTTCGGCGCCGGCCCCGAAGGTCACGCCGGCCTGAGTCCAGGCATCCGCCTCGGCCGCGCGGGCCACGGCGGCCGGATCAGGCCGCCGCTTCAGGCTTCGTCAGCGCCCGGATGCCCGGACAGATCCCGGGCGGACAGGCGGCTGAAAAAATCCTGCAGCAGCTGCTCGCCGCCTCGAACGGGCTCGGGCGGCTGAGCCTCGGTCCAGGCTAGGGCGAGCGTCAGCGGAATCCAGTTCGGCGGCCGCTTCTCGGCAGGCGGGGCATCCAGCGCGGCCAGGCCGCGAGAGATGCGGGCGTCCAGGGTCACCCGTCGCACCGTCTGCGGCGAAGGCTCGGCACAGTGGCGCGCGTCCGAGGTCACCAGGAACTCCCGACAGATCACCGGGCGTTCGGCGTGGATCGAACACGACTCGTCTTCAAGGAAAGGGCAGGGCAGACCCTGCCGGAAATAGGCCAGTCCGAGGGCACTGCGTTCGGGCCCCGGCAGACGGCTGAATCCGCGCAGCGGCTCCAGCAAACCCGCCTTTTCCAGGCCTTCCAGGGCCGCGGCGAAGCGGGCTTTCACCGCATCGCGCCGCTCGGCCGGCATGGCATCGACCAGCGCATGGATCGCCCGTGCCTCGGTCTCGGACAGCGGCGCCAGCTGGCGGCAACATGCGCCGCATCCGGCGGTGCAGCTCACCGGTTCGGCCAGGTCCTGCACGCTGGCATCCACGGCAAGATCGGTCAGCGAATGCACCAGCGGCAGCAGCCGCGATGGCGGCACGTCGCCGGCCGGCACCTGGATCTGCAGCGACACGGAACGTCCGCCGAGATCGAAGGTGATCGAGGCGCTGCGGGGCCGCCCGTTTGGCTGATCGCTCACTGTCTGCCTCCATCGGGGCTGTCGGGTGCGCGGATCATGCCATCGGAATGGCCCGCCGTCGTCAGGTCACGCGAAAGGTCGAAACGGTGTCGCTCAGTCCAGCCGCTTCCTGCTCGAGTCGGCGCGCATAGTCGGCCGTCGCATCGACCATCGAGGAGTTCTCCTGGGTCACGTTGTCCAGCGAGGCCACCGCCTCGTTGATCTGGGCCAGGCCCTGGTCCTGCTCGCGCGCGCTCTGCGAGATCTCGCGGACCAGTTCGCTGACCCGGTTGACGTGCTGCTCGATGCCCGAGATTGTGCCGTTGGCGTCGATCACCGCCTGCTGGCCTTCGTTGATCCGCTGCAGCGATTCGTCGATCAGCTGGCGGATTTCACCGGCCGCCGAGCTGGCCCGCTGGGCCAGGCTGCGAACCTCGCTCGCCACGACAGCGAATCCGCGGCCCTGGTCGCCGGCACGGGCTGCCTCGACCGCTGCGTTGAGCGCCAGGATGTTGGTCTGGAAGGCGATGGTGTCGATCACTCCGACGATGCTGCGGATGCGCGACGAGGACGACCCGATGCTGTCCATCGTCGAGACGACCCGGCGCACGGCCTCGGTTCCGGCAGCCATCCGGCTGGACGCGTCGTTGGCGGCGGAACTGGCATCGCGTGCATGGTCGGCGCTTTGACGCACGGTCGCCGACAGCTCCTCGAGACTGGCGGAACTCTGCTCGAGCGCAGCCGATTGCGACTGCGTCCGGTCGGCCAGCTGGCCGTTGCCCTGCGCAATGCGTTCGACCGAGCCGCGCACCTGCCCGACACTCTGGCGCACGTCATTGATCACCGCGCGCAGGTTCACCTTCATCTGCTCGATGGCCCGCATCACATCGGACACTTCCGGATCCGTCGACTCGTCGAAATGCGCGGTGACCAGATCGCCCGAGGCCGCGATCTCGGCGGATTCCCGAGCGGCAAGCAGCGGGCGCAGCCAGGTGTGCTGAAGCCACAGCCAGCCGCCAGCGAGCCAGGCGACACCGAGCGCGGCCAGCGCAATGCCGACCGCCCGCGGTGCATCGAGCACAGGGGCAAGGGCCAGCAGCGCCATGAACGCCATGCCGCCGCCGGTGTGCAGGCCGATGCGCAACGTGGCGGGAAGGCGCAGCAGCCCGCGCAGGCCGTGCATCATGCCGCGGTGAACGGCCTTGCCGTGCTCGATCATCAGGCCGCGCTGCGGCGACTCGCGCAGCTGCCGGTAGGCCTGCTCGGCGCCGGCGATCTCCTCGCGGGTCGGCTTGGTGCGGACCGACATGTAGCCCGACACGCTGCCGTTCTCGCGGATCGGCGTCACGTTGGCCCGTACCCAGTAGAAATCGCCGTTCTTGCAGCGGTTCTTGACCATACCCGACCAGGGCCGCCCGGACTGCAGGTCGGTCCACATGTCCGAGTAGGCCTCGGGCGGCATGTCGGGGTGACGGACCACGTTGTGTGCCTTGCCCAGCAGCTCTTCCATTTCGAAGCCGCTGGTCCGCAGGAATACCGGGTTCACGTAGGTGATCCGACCCTTCAGGTCGGTACGCGACACGATCAGGTCGTCGTCGCGAAGGAGGTACTCATGCTGGGTGACCGGCAGATTGACGCGCATAAGTGAAAGCCTTTGCTGCAAAGTTCCTGAGTTGGCGAGGCGCTGCGTCCGGCAACGAGGACGTAGCGCGATGAGACGATTGGACACGTCCGGGTCGGCCTCAGGCGCTTGGAATAGATGGGCGTAAAGACCGGCAGTTTGTGCGGTCAAGAATTCCTGACAGAAGGCCTATCCCAGAGTTCGCGGACGCGGACGAAGGCTCGAGCCAGGGCTGCCGCGCAAAAAAAAACGCGGCCGAAGCCGCGTTCTTTCGATTGCCGCCGGCCGCCGTGAAGGGACCGCCCGGGGCAGAAGGATCAGCGAACCACGCGCACCATCTCGCGCTTGCCACCCTTGTATGTGTACAGCGTCAGCGCGCCGTTCTTGATGTCGCCTTTCGGGTCGAAGGCGATCGTGCCGGTCACGCCTTCGTACTTGATCGCGGCCAGCGCCGGCAGGTACTTCTTCGGATCGGTGGAGTTGGCCTTCTGCATGGCCGCGACCAGCGTCATCGTGGCGTCATAGACATACGGCGCATAGATCTGCACGTCCATGTTGAACTTGCTCTTGAAGCGGGCCTTGAAGTCGTCCATCACCTTGGCCTGGGGGCCTTCGACACCGCCCGCCTCGGCGCAGATCACCTGGTTGTCGGCCATGCCGTCGCCGGCCAGCGTGGGCAGGTCGGCGGTGCAGATGCCGTCGCCACCCAGGAACTTGACCTGCATGCCCAGCTGCTTCATCTGGCGCAGCATCGGACCGGCCACGGCATTCATGCCACCGAAGAACACCAGATCGGGCTTGGCGCCTTTCAGCTTCGTCAGCACCGCATTGAAGTCGGTGGCCTTGTCGTTGGTGTATTCACGCCCGACGATCTTGCCGCCAGCCGCCTTGACGGATTTCTGGAATTCGTCGGCCACGCCCTGGCCATAGGCGGTACGGTCGTCGATGATGGCGATAGACTTGGCCTTCACTTCCTTGACCGCGTACTTGCCCAGCGTGCCGCCGAGCTGGCCGTCATGGGCGACCACGCGAAACGCGGTCTTGAAGCCCTGCTGGGTGTACTTGGGGTTGGTCGCCGAAGGCGAGATCTGCGCGATGCCGGCGTCGTGGTAGAGCTTGGAGGCCGGGATCGTGGTGCCTGAATTCAGGTGTCCGATGACACCTGCCACCTTGGCGTCGACCAGCTTCTGGGCGGCCGCTGTGCCCTGCTTGGGATCGCCCGCGTCGTCTTCTGACAGCAGTTCGAATTTGACTTCCTTGCCGCCGATCTTGATCTTCTTGGCGTTCAGGTCTTCGATCGCGAGCTTGGCGCCCGCTTCGTTGTCCTTGCCCAGCTGCGCGATGTTGCCCGTCATCGGGCCGACATGGCCGATCTTGACGACGGTCTGGGCGCCTGCGCTGCCGGCAGCAAATGCGGCAGCCACCGCAAAACTCACCAGTTTGAGATGCATCGGGAAGTCTCCTCGGAATTATCGAAATGGGTTGGTTGAGCGTGCCCCGGCGACCCCGGACGGCGGGCGGACAACGGCGCGAATGCTAGCCCGATTCAACACAGGCGGCAAACGTCATCTGAGGGTGGCCCGGGCTTCCTTGAACGCGCAACGGGTGGCCTCCGGTTGACCGTGCTTGCGGTAGGATGGCGACGCACAAGGAGATGCGATGAACGCGCACTGGTGGTGGTGGGGGATGGCGGTCGCACTGACGGCGTTCGAACTCAC
>DAONCJ010000223.1:0-6241 GCA_035401985.1 Burkholderiaceae bacterium
CCCGACTTTTCCGACAACGGTCGCTCACCTTTCAGGTCCTGTCCCTGGTGGTGGTCTGCGCCGGGTCCGTGGCCGCGCTGCTGTTCCTCACCGCCGGCCTGACCGGCGAGTTCGACCCCGACCCGAACAGCGTCGGACTGGTCGCCGGCAGCATGGGTCTGCTCGTGATCGCGCTGGCTTTTGTCATCCCACTGGTGCTGCGGCCACTGTCACGGCTGACCGATGTAGTCACCGAGGTCGCGTCGCGACGCGATTTCGCGATGCGCGCCGATGAGTCGCATGCGCGAGAGGTGCATCAGCTGGCCGCTGCGTTCAATCAGCTGCTCAACCAGATCGAGCAGCGCGATCAGTCGCTGGCGCGCGAACTGAGCGAGAAGTCGGAGGCGCAGCAGCGCCTGGCCCAGCTGGCGCACTTCGATCCGGTCACCGGACTGCACAACCGCCATTACTTCAACCTGTCGGTCGACCGATCACTGTCGGGCCAGCTCAGCAATGTGCAGCTTGCGGTGATGTTCGTCGATCTCGACGACTTCAAGCAGGTCAACGACTCGCTGGGCCACGCGGCCGGCGATGCCCTGCTGCGCGAGGTGGCGCGCCGCCTGGTCGCGGCATTGCGCAAGACCGACGTGGTCTGCCGCCTGGGTGGCGACGAGTTCGCGGTGATCCTGCCGCTGGCCGATGGCTCGACCGAAGCCAGCGCCGTGGCCGCCAAGCTGCTCGCCGGATTGGCGATGCCGCTGCGGATCGCGGACCACGAGATGTTCATCAGCGCGAGCATCGGAGTGGCGCTGGCCAGCACCGGCGAGATGGATGCGGGCGAGCTGCTGCGCCGGGCTGACGTGGCGATGTACGAGGCCAAAGCGTCCGGCAAGGGGATCTACCGGATCTTCGAGGACCAGATGACCGTGCGGGCGTCGCGCCGCGCCGGCATGACGCAGCGCCTTCGCGCCGCGATCGAGGCCGACTCCCTGCGCCTGGCCTATCAGCCGCAGGTGGATCTGCGCAATGGCCGCGTGCTGCGCGTCGAAGCCCTGCTGCGATGGCACGACGAGGAACTGGGTTCCGTCTCGCCGATTGAATTCATCCGGCTGGCCGAGGAGACGGGATCGATCCACTCGCTCGGCCAATGGGTGCTCGACCGCGCCTGCCGGGATGCCCGTGCGCTGGCCGAACGTCTGGGGCGCACCCTGCCCGTGGCGGTGAATGTCTCGATGCGCCAGCTGTGCGATCCCGGCTTCGCCGACCTGGTCGAGGACACGCTCGCGCGCCATCAGCTGAGCGGCAGCACCCTCGAGCTGGAAGTCACCGAAGGGACCCTGCTCGCCGAATGGGCGGACGTCGAAGACACCCTGGCGCGCCTGAACCAGAAAGGGGTGCTGGTGGCAGTCGATGATTTCGGCAACGGATTCTCATCGCTGCGCTCGCTGCGGCGCCTGCCGGTTCAGCGCCTGAAGATCGACAGCGGGTTCATCGCCAACGTGCCCGCGGATCCGGCCGACACGGCCATCGTCAGCGCCATTCTGGGGCTGGCGCGTCAGCTCAAGCTGGGCGTGGTGGCCGAAGGAGTCGAGACGACGGCGCAGCTCGAACTGCTGCGCGACTTGGGATGCGAAGCCGGCCAGGGCTACCTGTTCCACCGGCCGATGACACTGGACGCCCTGGTGTCCCATCTGCTCGAAACGGTCGATCAGGTGGGCGCAACCGCCTGAACGGCGAGACGCCTGGGACACCGGACGGGGGCATACAGGCCCCCGCTTCGGGTCAGTGCATCAAAGCTTGAACTTGACGATCTTCTGGGTCTGCTGGCCAAGGCCCTGAATGCCCAGCGTGACGACGTCACCGGCCTTCAGGAACTGCGGCGGCTTCATGCCCAGCGCCACGCCAGGAGGCGTGCCGGTCGTGATGACATCGCCCGGGTTCAGCGTGAAAATGGAGCTGACGTAGGCCACCAGCGTGGCGCAGTCGAACACCATCGTCTTGGTGTTGCCGCGCTGGCGCTGTTCGCCGTTGACGTCCAGCCACATGTCCAGCTTCTGCGGATTGCCGACCTCGTCCGGAGTGACCAGCCACGGGCCGACAGGACCGAAGGTGTCGAAGCCCTTGCCCTTGTCCCAGGTGGGGCCGCGCTCCTGCTGCCATTCGCGCTCGGACACGTCGTTGATCAGCACGTAGCCGGCCACGTAGTCGAGCGCAGACTTCTTGCTGACATAGCGCGCGCGGGTTCCGATCACGATCCCGAGCTCGACTTCCCAGTCGGTCTTGACCGAATTCTTGGGCAGCATCACATCGTCGTCAGGGCCCTGCATGCAGGACAGCGTCTTGTGAAAGACGATCGGCTCCTTGGGCACCGGATTGCCGGTCTCGGCCGCGTGATCGGAGTAGTTCAGCCCGATGGCCACGAACTTCGTGGAGCCGCTGAAAGGCACGCCAAAGCGCGGCTTTCCGCGCACCAGCGGCAGCTTGTCCGCCTTGATCTTTGCCAGCTTCTTCAGGCCGGCCGGTGAGAGCTGGGCGGGGCCGATGTCGGCCACCACGCCTGACAGATCGCGCAGGCGACCTTCGGCATCGATCAGCCCGGGCTTTTCCTTGCCCGGTTTTCCATAGCGCACGAGTTTCATGGGTGGGGTTCTCCTCTGGTGGGTCGATACGAGTGAAATCCAGGCGCCCGGGTCGGGCTGGGCCGATCTGCCTGGTCAGATGGTCATGCCGCCGTCGACATTGAACATCTGGCCCGTGGCGAAAGCACTTTCGTCGCTGGCCAGATAAATCACGATGGGGATGATCTCTTCGGGGTTGGCGAGCCGGCCCATCGGCTGGCGGGCCACGAACATGCGTCGGGCTTCGTCCATGTCGCCGAGCTGGCGCATCCGGTCGTGCAGGCTGGGGGTCTCGACCGTGCCGGGACCGATGGCGTTGCAGCGGATGCCGCGCGTGACGAAATCGGCCGCCACGGACTTGGTCAGCCCGATCACCGCCGCCTTGGTGGTGCCGTAGATGAACCGGTTCGGCAGGCCCTTCACGGACGAACAGACCGAAGCCATGTTGATGATCGATCCGCCGCCATTGGCCAGCATGCGCGGCAGGGCCGCCTTGATGGTGCGATACATCGAGCGGACGTTGATCGTGAAGCTGAAGTCCCAGTCTTCCTCGCTGCATTCGAAGATGCCGCCCTGATGGACATACCCCGCGCAGTTGAACAGCACATTCAGGGGCGGCAGGCGATCAACCAGCGCGACGATTGCAGCGGGATCGGTGACATCGAGGTGATAGGTCGACAGCGGATGGCCGGCCGCGCGAGCTTCTTCGACGAGCGTGGCGAGCAGGTCATCGCGGATGTCGGTGGCATGGACAATGGCACCTTCACGCGCCATCGACAGCGCCGCCGCGCGGCCCATTCCCTGTGCCGCCGCGGTCACCATCACGGTCTTGCCAGCCAGCCTGTTTGCCATGTGCACTGTCTCCCCAGCGAGATGTTGTCTGTGTTGTCACGCGAAGGGTATCGCATCGTCCACGCGGGTGCGAGACGCAGGCCCCCTGCAGGTTCCGATGTGCGGGCCAACCTTACTGAGTGAATTGCATCGCCGCAAGCCTTGCATACAGCCCGCCGCGCGCGACCAGTTCGGCGTGCGTGCCGGTGTCGACCAGACGTCCACGCTCGAACACCACGATGCGGTCAGCACCGGTGATCGTGGCCAGCCGATGGGCGATGACCAGCGTGGTGCGACCACGCATCGCCTGCTCAAGCGCCAGCTGCACGGCCTGCTCGCTCTGTGCATCCAGCGCGCTGGTCGCCTCGTCGAGCAGCAGCAGCGGCGGGTTCTTCAGCAGCGCCCGGGCGATCGCGATGCGTTGACGCTGTCCGCCCGACAGACGCACGCCGCGCTCGCCGACATAGGTCTGATAGCCCTGAGGCAGACGGTCGATGAACTCGTCGGCATGTGCCGCTGCCGCCGCGGCCCTGACCTCGTCGTCGGAGGCCTCGAGACGTCCATAGCGGATGTTTTCCATCACGTCGGCGGAAAACACCACGCTGTCCTGAGAGACCAGTCCGATGCGTTCCCGCAAAGCCGTCGGCTCGAAATCGCGGAGGTCGACACCGTCCAGCCGGATGCTGCCCGACTGCGGGTCGTAGAACCGGAGCAGCAGCGAGAACACGGTGGTCTTGCCGGCCCCCGAGGGGCCCACCAGCGCTATCGTCTGTCCCGGCTCGACGGACAGATTCAGATCGACCAGTGCAGGCTCTGCCGGACGGGACGGGTAGTGAAAGTTGACGGCATCGAAGGAAACGGCCGCGCCGGCCTGACGGCCCGTGACCGGGGCTGCCGCCTGCGCCGGGCGCAGTGCCATCCTGGCGGCATCAGGCCCGACGATGTGCGGCTGCGCCGCGAGCAGTTCGAGCAATCGTTCTGCCGCGCCCGCCGCCCGCTGCACATCGCCCATCACTTCGGACAGAGCCCCCACCGATCCGGCGACGATCGCTGCATACAGAATGAACTGGGTCAGTTCGCCGGCGCTCATGCGTCCCTGCAGCACCGCCTGGGCGCCAAGCCACAGCACGAACACGATGGCACCGAACACCAGGACGATCGCCAGGGCCGTCAGGATGGAGCGCGCCCGGGTTCGCCGGACAGCGGCCTGGAAAGCCTCCTCGGCAGAAGCGCGAAAGCGCGCGGCCTCGAAGGCTTCGCGCGCATAGGCCTGCACGATCTGGATTGCCGACAAGGTTTCGCCGGCCAGAGCGCTGCTGTCGGCAATGCGGTCCTGACTGGCACGCGACAGCTTGCGCACCCGTCGACCGAACAGCAGGATCGGCACGATCACCACGAACAGCAGTCCGACGATCAGCGAGGCGAGCCGCGCGCTCGTGGCCAGCAGCATCACCAGTCCGCCGATGAACAGCAGAAAGTTGCGCAGTCCCATCGAGACGCTGGTGCCGACCAAAGTCTGGATCAGCGTGGTGTCGGCCGTCAGCCGCGACACCACCTCGCCGCCGCGCAGGCTCTCGAAGAAGATGGGATCCTGGCGCAAGACCCGTGAATAGACGGCGGAGCGCAGATCCGCCGTCACCCGCTCGCCCAGCCACGACACGAAATAGAACCGGACCGCCGTGCCCAGTGCCAGCACCGACGCGACCGCGAACAGACCCAGAAACCAGGCATCGACGTGTCGGCCACCCGCCGTCACTTCGGATTGCAGGGTTCGCGCGGCAAAGCCGACATCGATCAGCTGGCGGAACGCCACAGGGATCGCCAGCGTCGCGATCGAGGCGACCAGCAGGGCGACCCCGGCCGCGATCACCCGCCACCGATAGGGCCGCAGAAAGGGAGCAAGGCCGCGAAGGACCGCCAGGGAGCTGCGCGCGGGCGCGGCATCGCTCATGCCGTGCGCCCGGCCTGCCAGCCGGTGAGCCAGCCGATCGTACCGAAGCGTCGCAGCCCATCCAGCTGATGCGCCACGGCGGCGCACAGACCCGAATGGTCCGCCAGATCGGCGCCGAAGAGACCGGGCAATGTGAGCACGGCTACCGCCTCGCCTGCCGCGGATCCGTCGCTTGTCGACAGCGCCCGTCGCAGCGCTTCGAGCATCGGATCGCCGATGTCATACGCTCGGCCGGACTCGGTCCGACCGGCGAGGAAGCGGATCCATGCGGCGATCACCAGGGCGCAAGCCCCGATGCAAGCGCCGCCGTGCAGCCGCTCGCGCAAGGTAGGCAGCACACGCAGCGGCAGCTTCTGGGATCCGTCCAGCGCTATCTGGGCGGTGCGGTGGGCCAGTGCCGGGTTCTCGAATCGGGTCATCAATGCCTGACAGTAAGTTTGCGCGCCGGGCTGCGAGGCGGCCGGCAGCGCCGCGATTGCCTCGTCGCGCCAGAAGCGATGAATGAAGGCGCGCACCGCCGGCTGAGCCACGGCCGCGTCCACGGTGGCCAGATCGGCGGGCACGGCCAGATAGGCGATGGCGGAATGCGCTGCATTGAGCAGGCGCAGCTTCATGACTTCGTGCGGCCCGACGTCGGACACGAACTGTACTCCGGCCCATTGCCACGGCGGTCTGCCGGCCGCGAATCGGTCTTCGAGCACCCATTGACTGAAAGATTCGGTCGCAACCGGCCATCGGTCGCGCACGCCCAGCAGGCCTTGCACGCGATCACGCAGTTCGTCGGTGGTGTGCGGCACGATACGGTCGACCATGGAGTTGGGGAAGGCCACTTCGCGCTCGATCCAGCGACGAACTGCGTGAT